>JAJRYU010000568.1 GCA_024275615.1 Planctomycetota bacterium | reverse complement strand
TGCCTCCGTGCCACCAAGAATAGGACAGTGTTTTGTGGCTTGAGTTGTCTTCGGAACTCCGCAGCTTGGTGTGGGACATCGGTGTCGCCTGATAGTTTTCTCCGTAGCAGACCCGAGCGACCCAGGCAATTGCCGCCTTCGGTACGATCTCCTTGATGAACACCACTCCACGGCGCCAACCATCTCCGGCGCGATGGCGGACGTAGAATCGCAGGTTGACTTCCTCGAAATTCTGATGGAAAGGTACTTTCATGTTCAAGATGCGGGTGTCTAAGAACAAGAAACCAACGAGGCTGACAAAGTGCTTGCCATGGAAACTATCCAGCTCACAACCTGCGGGTACAAAAGGTTGCAGGGCAGCGGGATCGATCTCGTAATTCATCATCGTTAGATGCTGCCAATGGGCGGTGAGGAAGGCGCTTCCGATTGTGCCCATCAGTCTATCTCCTGCACTTGAGTCTTCTTTTTAAGGCACCCTCTTTGGGCGATGAAGGCAAGAGCAATGAGACTGCCCACCAAAGCTAGGGCCATGTCTTTTTGCGCGTCAAAGAAATCTCCCTGCTGCCCGTTGTAGGTCTCCGCCCTTTGTGGCGACATGAGGATAGCAACCAGCCATTCAATAATTTCATAGGTTGCGCTCAGGGTGGTGATGGTGATGAGGGAGAAGGCCAATGACCAACGAGAGCTGAGCCGCCCCCGTTTCTCGAGGCCTTCGGCAATCGGTGACAGCATCAGCAAACCGAAGAAGAAATGAACCAATCTGTCGTAGTGGTTGCGCTGCCAGCGGAAGGTCTCGCTTGGAGTGAATCCCAAGTATTGTTCGCACCACAAATCATAAGGGACAAAGGAATAGACATAGCGCGCTCCCAAGATGTGAAGGCACAAGAAGAGGGCAATGAGAAGGCAAGATGCCCCTCCGATCCAGCTCTTACGAATGGCAATAACCCAAAGAACAAGACCGGCCAATGTCACAATGTGCTGAGGCACTTGATCATGAGGATAGGGTCCGTCGATCAAAGACAGGGCAAGAACGATTGCGACAAAAAAGACCAGTGACATGTTCAATACCACGGACAATCTCCTTGGGCAGGCAGGACGCCAAGTTCTGTTTCTTTCTTCGGAATTTCTTCGGCCAGCTTTCGGAACAAGGAACAATGAGAATTCCCTCGTGAGTTTCCATCTGAATCAGAGCTTTCTATTTGAGTAGCAACCAAAGCGCATGAACTGTACCTGGTAGCACAAACAGGACGGTGAGGATGATGTTTATCACCAAGTCCATGCCTATCCCCTTGCTGAGGAAGACGGAGACTGGAGGTAGGAAAATCGCGAGGAGGATTTGGATCAACTTGCTCATGGCAGTTTCTCTTTGTGTATGTGTCTCTTGGAGTCCAAGGGAAAGCATGGTGTTTTCTTCTTCAACCGCAACCCAAACTCGGCGAAATTGATTCGCAGTGGGGGTTAGCGGCCAAAGAGTGAGTCAATGGCCGGCGAGAACGTGCCGAGACTGGGCCATGAAACCAGTTGGGATGTGATGACAACGCCAGCGACCGCAGGTTGCCGCAAGTCGAGAGGAAAGAAGAGATTGCCCGAGGCAGGCATGGCAAACGTAAGCCGGAAAAATGCCGTTGCTGAATCGAGAAAAATGGGCCCAATGGCACCGGGAAGATAGATTGAGCTTATTAACGCATAAGTCGTACCCACGGTGCCACTCGCCAGTAAACCGCCGTTGGCTTGGTGGGCGTTGCCGATTGCCGCTCCGGACATCCAGGACAAACCTAAGGTGGGTACCCCGGTTGACCTCTTGTCGATGCCCATGAAGCTGGCAATGGCGACACTGCCTTCGAGGATACTGCCGCCGGCTTCAAATGACCCCATAGCGAATTCATTGAAGCCATCGTTGTTGATATCGCCCATACCGGTCACGGATTGCCCCAATGTGGCGCCGACAATCCCAGGAAAAATTGACAGGAGGGTGAAGTCGAATCCCGAGACCAAGGTGACACTTCCGGACAGCACACCGCCGACAGAATCGCTGGTCGCACCAATCAAGAAATCGTCATAGCCGTCACCATTGAGGTCACCGCCGCAGGCGACAGAAAACCCAAAGCGGTCCAAAGCTGAATCCGGCCAGAGTTGCGCGACGCGACTAAAATCCAATAGAGAACGTACCTCCACCATGCCAGCGATGAGGCCGACCTGAGAGTTGTTCGGAGAGCCAATGAGGAGGCGGAATTGAGGTCCGTCTGGGTGGGGCACTTTGGCGATCGAGTTACCATATTGAGCGACGTCGATTTTGCCGACGAAGCGATGGAGAAAGTCGCCTGTTGTGCCGGAGTAAAGTTCAACAGCACCACGATCAAGACCGCCACCATCAAATCCAGGAACACCAATGGCATAGTCCTCGAAGCCGTCACCGTCGACGTCGCCAGCTCCGCAGACAGAACGACCGAAGCCATCAAGAGCCGCTGTGCCTTGATGTGAGCGAATGACTTGGAGTGTTTGACCGGACACGACTTCGACATAACCTTCACCCCCTAGAGCAAAGGAGGCGGTGTGGGCCCCTATGACAAAGTCCTTGAAGCCGTCAAGGTCGACGTCGCCTATGACGGCCACACTGCTGCCGTAGAAAGCCGTGGTGGTTGGGCCGACGAGAGGTCCCCTGGCGAAACCCGTGGCCCCATCAACAAAGTAGGCAGCACCTTCATCAACAGTGCTGCCATCAAAATTGGGCGCGCCGACGAGAAGATCCGGTACGCCGTCTCTGTTGCCGTCGAAACCACCAGCAATAGCGGAACCAAAGAGATCGCCTTGATTGAAACCGAGGCAAATCCACAGTGAAGTGCCGTCCACCCCAGAAATTGCCTCGACGGCACCTTCAGCGCTGGCTGAGCCAGGAGCTTTTGTTCCAGGAGCGCCTATGGCGAGATCATTGAAACCATCACCGTTTAGGTCGCCGGCGTTGGCGATGGCTGCACCCAAGACTTGGCCGGTTTGGTTGCCCTTCTTCACCACGCGGATGGGGATTTGGCCATGAATCACAGGAGAAAGGAGCCCGACAGTGAGCGCAAGAATGAGTAGATTCCGTTGACACATATTTCCAAGATAGGTTGCTCGCAGTCGAATTCCAAGCACCGATTATTCTCTAATGCCTTGCGAGGGAAGATGTTGGAGGCCTTTCTGTGCCGCGGAGGAGATTTTTTCGGGCTTTGAAGCGTTGGAGCCAGAATGGACGAGTCTTGAGCGTCCCTGCGCAACTTCGATGCCCAGCACCTCGCAATTCTCCGTATGCACCGAAGTTTGTCAATCGATCCGCCCACAAGTCATTGTGTCATTAATATTAATGATCATATGGGCTTTTTGGATATGTAGCCTTGATAGCAGTCTTGCGCGGCATATCATCTGACTTCCAAATTGGCGCGTAAGCCAACCTGCCAGCGTAGCTCAGTGGTAGAGCAGCGGTTTTGTAAACCGCAGGTCGTCGGTTCGACCCCGACCGCTGGCTCTTACATGAGCTCGCAGCTTCGCAAGCCGTTGCTGGGTTTAGGTTTATGAGTCGATGTGAAGGTGGAGAATTCGCCTTCAATGGAGAATTCGGGGAGATGCCGGAGTGGTCAAACGGGGCGGACTGTAAATCCGTTGGCTATGCCTTCGAAGGTTCGAGTCCTTCTCTCCCCACTTTGATCCATGCCTGAGGTGGATCGAGTCGCAGTAGCGGCTTTGTGTTGTATTGGATTGTTGCTGCTGTGGCTCAGGGGTAGAGCACGTCCTTGGTAAGGACGGGGTCGTGGGTTCAAATCCCACCAGCAGCTCTCGTTGTTTAGGCAATTCCGACGCGGTGTCGGAGAAAGCCTCAGTCACCTCCGTATTTTTCGAGGAGGTGGCAAACTCATTCGGGATTGTCGAAGGCGCGGTCAAATGGGCCGGGCAGATGGTCAAAAGGAGTCAGTGATGGCCAAGGAAATCTTTGAGAGAACTAAGCCGCATGTCAACATCGGCACCATCGGTCACGTCGACCATGGAAAAACCACCCTTACTGCTGCAATCACCGCAGCTCTGGCGCAAAAAGGACTCGCTGAAAAGCGTAACTTTGACCAGATCGACAACGCTCCAGAGGAGCGCGAGCGTGGTATCACCATTGCGACGTCACACGTTGAGTACGAGACGGAAACACGTCACTACGCTCACGTTGATTGCCCGGGACATGCTGATTATGTCAAGAACATGATCACCGGTGCTGCTCAGATGGACGGTGCGATTATTGTTGTTGCCGCCACGGATGGCCCCATGCCACAGACTCGTGAGCACATCC
>JAJRYU010000567.1 GCA_024275615.1 Planctomycetota bacterium | reverse complement strand
GCTCGTGACGTAGTCCGTGCGGCGTGGTTGCGCACCATTCTCAAGAGCGCAAAGTGAACGATCGCGTTCGGTGTCACGGACAACAATGTAACCGCGGAAGACTTTGACTTTGCCCTTGGCGAAGCCGTAGGTCCTAAAACGAGTTCCACGGCGGAGACCATGTTTTGTGCCAATATTGATGTAGCAAGTGCCTCTGCGGTAGTCCACGTCAGTCACTTGGCCATCTGGCTTATTGCGTTCCCGATGAGTCCGCTCAGTCAATTTGATGTCACGTACATCACGGTCGAGGGAAGCATTCTCTTCTGTGACCCGAATGAGCTCTTTGGTGTGAGCCGCAATTGCAGAATCATGCTTGTCCGTGATGGCGCGCAACTCGTTGGAAAGACCATCCTTTTGGCCTTCCAATTGTTGCTCCTTGGTAGCGTTCTTCTGCCGCAATTGAGTCATCGCGTCGTTCTTTTGCGATAATTCGTTGTTGTGGGCCGAAACCATATCATCGTTGGCTTTTTCGGCAGTGGCTTTGTCGGCTTTCGCTGTGGTGAGCTCGGCCATGAGCCGGGCGTTTTCGGACTCAAGCTTCGTCACCAAAGCTTCCCCAGGCTGGCTGGCGGTAAAAAGCTTCGTGTTGCTGCGATCACCTTTGAAGAACTTGACGATTTCTTTCGCCTTCTTCTCGATGACAGCAACATAATTGCTTTGAACCAGTTTCTCGTGGTCGGGAGCCTGCTCTTCGGGCAAAGCCGGTGGCATATCCGTAGGAATACCGCCAACAGAGGCGACGACGATTTCAAAGGCCTTCTTGTACTGGAATGCCTCGGATTCAGCTTGACTTGTGTCTTCGATCGCAGACTCTTTGTCTACAACCAATTGTTCGTTCTCAGTCAATTGACCAAACCAGAGTCCCCACCCAACGAGGGCAATGACAATAGTGATGATCAAAAACATGATGTGAACCGCGCCTGACTGGCGAGATGAGGGCGTCATCAACGAATTACCTCCTGGAGCCGGGGCCGTTTTCCTACCCACCATGCTCTTGTTCCCGTGTTCCTAAACCCATCCCGGTGGATGCGCTTGCAGGATACCTTGACCGCAACGGATATGAAAGCCCTGAAAGTCATGCTATGCGTTCCGCTCGTCAATTGTATTTCTGCTTCTCGAAGGGGCGGATTCTGGTATTTAGCCTTCTGAGTGTCAAGCCAAAAAAAGACGGTTCAATGGAAGGACGGGATGGAGAAGGATAAGCCGCTTCATAGCCGTTTTGAAGTGAGCCTCTGGGAGCCCCATTGCCAAGAGGAACTCCTCCCCGGTCGAGACACCCCCATGAGCGCGATGAAGGGGCTCAAACCTTGAGAATTCAGGCGCAGAGCCCGGTTTTGCCAATCTGCTTGTTCTGAAGCCCAGAGGATTTGTCCTTCCACCGCTCTTCCCGCTTCTGATCCTCCCCGAGAGGACCTCAGCCAGCCTGAAGCATGTCGTCTCATTTTCACATTCATTCTGGAGGGACCCGCCGGAAGCGCTGCTCCACAGAGACTTTGGGGCAAGTTCGTCAAGAAAATTTTCCCAACCATCTTGCCCATAACTCTTGCGTCTGGAGTCCGGGACTCTATAGTGAAGTCCCACGAGGGGGCCCATCCAGGCCCAAATTCATCCCATGCCCATTTCCCTGTTTCCTTTCAATGCTTCCGACGAGTGCAAAGTTCCCAAACAAAGAATCAGAAAGAATGACAGACGTAATTGGCGTCATTGGTGGAATCGGTAGCGGCAAGTCAGCGGTGTCACGCGCTTTCGCAAAATGGGGGGCCATGGTTCTGGATGCCGACCGTATGGCTCACGAAGTAATGGGCCGCAAAGAAACAAAAGATGCTCTCCGCCAAACATTCGGTGCCAGTATCTTCGATCGAGACAACAATTTGGATCGCCAAGCCCTGTCGAGCTTGGTATTTGGGTCTGACCGACAAGAAGCCTTGGAGCGCCTCAACAAGATCGTGCATCCAGCTGTTCGCATTGAGTTAGGAAATCAACTCGCGGCGTTGCGCGCACAAGGCGCAGGTTTGGTGATCTTGGACATTCCCTTGCTCCTGGGGTCACCGTTTCGCGAAGAGTGTGACCACATCCTCTTCGTCAAGGTCGACCGCGCACAGAGAATAAAACGTGTGCAAGCACGTTCATGGTCCAGTGAGGAATTGGACCGCCGAGAGAGTTCTCAGCTCTCCTTGGCAGAAAAAGAAGAAGCCGCTGATCTCTGCATTGAGAACAATGGCTCTCTTGAAGAGTTGGAATTGAAAGTGAAGAAGCTCTATGACCAACTGGTCCAGGGCTGAACCGGAGAAGGACATGGCTAAAGCCGCCAAGAAAAAAACTGCGAAACGAAGCACCAAAGCCACGAAAACCACCCAGGAAGACCTGGCGTTTGAAGAGGTCGAAAGTACTGATGAAGGCGAAACTGCGTCTCCTTCGAAAGCGAAGAAGAAAGTAGCCAAGTCGACCCGCAAGAAGGCGGCCAAGAAAAAAATAGCTAAGAAAGACTCAGAGGAGGCCGAAGAAACAGAGCCGAGCCTTGAAGAGCCTCCCCAGGAACAAATGCAGGAGCCCAAACCAGCCCCCATTCCTGTCCCTGCCCCCCTGGAACTGTCTTGGCTTCAGTTGAAGTCCCTCACGGAACTCCAGGAACTGGCTCAATCCGAGCATGGTGTCGAAGACATCGGTGGCATGGCCAAGCAAGATCTGATTTTCCGGGTCCTCAGGTCCCACACCTCTCGAGGTGGAGTCATGAAAGGTGATGGGGTCTTAGAGACTCTGCCAGACGGATTCGGGTTCCTACGCTCTCCGGCTTATCACTATCTCCCCTGCCCCGACGACATTTATATTTCACCGTCTCAGATTCGCCGCTTCGGTCTCAAGACCGGTTGTAAGGTCTCTGGGCAGATTCGCCCACCAAAAGAGAATGAGCGTTACTTCGCTCTACTCCGCGTTGAGACCATTAACGAAATGCCTCCGGAAAAGCTGATTGAGACTCCGATCTTTGAGGAATTGACCCCTCTTTATCCCGATCAACGTTTCATCCTGGAGACATCACCAGACGAAATCGCCATGCGTATCGTTGATTTGATCGCGCCGATTGGCAAGGGACAACGTGGCCTCATCGTTGCCCCTCCCCGCACTGGCAAGACGATCCTGTTGCAAAAATTCGCCAACTCAATTGCCGAAAACTCGCCTGATGTCGACCTCATCGTTCTCTTGATTGACGAGCGCCCTGAAGAAGTAACCGACATGGAAAGAAGCGTTAGGGGCGAAGTCATTTCATCGACATTCGACGAACCCGCGAGTCGCCACATTCAAGTGGCGGAGATGGTCATCGAAAAGGCCAAGCGCATGGTGGAATGCGGCCGAGACGTGGTCATCCTTCTCGATTCTATCACCCGGCTTGGCCGGGCTTACAACACTGAGGTGCCTCACTCAGGCAAGATCCTCTCTGGTGGTGTTGACGCCGCGGCTTTGCAAAAACCAAAACGTTTCTTTGGTGCGGCGCGAAATATCGAAGAGGGTGGCAGCTTGACGATCATGGCGACCGCATTGATTGAAACCGGCAGCCGTATGGACGAGGTCATTTTCGAAGAATTCAAGGGCACCGGCAACATGGAGCTCCAGCTTGACCGACGACTCGCAGACAAGCGTATCTTCCCTGCTATCGACATCAACCGTTCTGGCACCCGTAAAGAAGAACTCTTGCTTGACCCGGAAGAACTGAAGCGGATCTACATCTTGCGCAAGGTGATCAACGACATGAACCCCGTGGAAGCCATGGATCTCTTGTCACAAAAGATCAAGAAAACCGGAACCAACGTCGAGTTCTTGATGAGCATGAACTTGGGTTAGAGTTGCCCATGAGGTCCATTCGGATGTGGGGGCGTTGCCATCCCAACGAGAATCATCCTCGCTGGGGCAGTTGGCGTCCCCGCCCGCATCTTAGTCTTTCTCTTCACTTGGCCTTTGCCACCACATCCAAAACAAAAAAACAAAAAACGCCGACGCAACGTCGGCGCTCCCAGCTGGGGATGTTTGCTTCAATGGCGGCAGAATTGTCGATTGTGTCGGACTATAGCCCTTCAAGCAGAGCATTGTACCATTCAAGCCAACGAGTCTTTGTCTTCTGGATTTCAGCGGGTGTGGACCTTCGATCAAGACGGCCAAGGGTCGTGCCACGTATGCGAGACAAATAGTTGAAGGCATTGACACGAACAAACCAAATCTCCGATTCCAGCGCCCGAATAAGGAGGGCGATGGCACGAAACGGTCGTTCTTTGCCTTCCAAGTAACCGAGCATGTGTTGAGACTTGAGGCCTTCCGCCTTCATGGCCGCCATGAACCAATCGTGCTGTGCCTCACCATCGTGTTCCTTAAACCAGTTACGAAAATGAGATAGAGCTTCCTCTCCCCCAGGCAAGACGACGCTCTGACAGGAAATCAATTCGAGGTACTCCCAAGCGCGATTCGACTCGCTGTCGTCAAGCAGGAGTTTCATGAGTTCGGGCGCTGCCGCTTTTATTCCCAATGGTCCCAAGAGTAGGGCAGCTTCCTTACGGATGGTCTCGTCTTCATGTGAAAGGAATGGAACAAAATCTGAATCGAGAGAAGCACGAAAGATCTTGGCGCAAAGTCCCATCGATTCTCGCAATCGTTCAACCGTCAAATTCGAAGTCAACAGTCGGCGTACTCTTGCCCGGACTTCCCCGCCCTCCATTTCAGCAAGCGCCGACAGGGCAGCCACGCGAAAGAATCTGGATTCACCGTTTTTGACAATGTCTGTCAGCTCATTCAGAGCTTGGGCGCCGCCAGCTTTCTTGAGAGATTTTATGACTGAGATTTTCAAAGTCTGTGAGCCTGCCACAAACATCTTGTGGAGACGCGGCACAACACTCTGCCCACCAATAGCCCCGAACAATTCAATCAATCCCAATTGGTCTTGAGCAGTGGAATCTTCGATTTTTTCTTGCATGACGTTCAAGAGATTCTCATTGGGTACGCGACGCAAGGAAGTAACAAGGGCATCACGAACGCGAGAATCACCGTCGGACATGAAACTCATGAGTTTCGCCAACACTTGAGGATGGCCTGGCATCCTCTTCGTTAAGTAGGGTATCAATGCCACACGTAGATCCGGCCGACGCCCCTCATTGTGTTCAAGGATTTCGTCAAGCGGCCGGCGCTCAACAAAGGAACGCAGCGCAACGGCCCCGTCTTCGCGAAACAAGGGCAAGTAGGTAATCACGGCTTCGAGAACATCATGGCCGCCGATCATCGACAACGTAGCCAACAATTCTCTCGAATCAGTAAAACGGAGTTTCGAAGAATCAAGTAGATTCAAGAACGCCTTTTTTTGTTGTTCAATCCAAGCAGGACCGGCAGACTTGAAACTAACCAGAGCTGCTCTTCGAGACCGTGGATCCAGAGTAGCGAATGCCTTCAGGGCATCTTGAGCCGACGTTTTCTTCCGATCTTGGGGATCAAGATTCTTGTACTTGGCTCGTGTTCTCTTGAACCAAGTGACAAAGTCGGGCTCAAAGTTTCGATCCCGAAACAGTTGCCAAGCTTCCCGTTCCGCTAACTCCTTCAGTTCGTCGCCAAAGCCAACAAGGTCGGCGGGCTCATCGCCATAGTGTGCCCGGCGATAGACGCGATTGCCCAACGTGACTGTCAATTCGATGTAGTCATTGACCCAACCGGGATCGAGGCGCATGCCTCTTTGTTTCATCAGCTTGGCCTGCTCCATGCTCCGAATGAGAGCCTCCATATCCCCAACCTCAATATAGATAGGTCGACTGACTCGCACTTGATCATCTTCCGGTGCCCCGGCGACGATCTCGATATGGAAAGAACCAGACTTAGCTCGATGCGCGAATCGGATCTTGAGAGCGGCAGCGTCGCTCGTGGTAATGGCGCGCAATTCACGCCTCGCTTTGAAGCCGTTACGATTCTTGATCCACCAATCAACCCAGGCCCTAGCGTCCAGCCCGAAACTCTCACCGCTGATCATGGCGGCCTTTTGCAGACAAATATCCTTGACCGAAATGTAGTCCTTAAAGATCTTTCCGGTGGCTGCGGCATCCAGTAAGAATCCGATCATCGCCGTGTCGGCGAACTTTCGCAGCTTGGGATCCGTCGAGCGCATGGACATGTTGGCAAGAGCGATGGCCGCCACACAGTTCTCAAAGTCACCACGAATATTGAGCAAGACCAAGAGCCGCTTCTCGATCGGCCCACCTTCTTTCAAGAGCACGCGGTTCGTACGGTCCTCGGCGTTTACCAGGGCAAGAATGCCGTAGCAAGTAGAACGAAGATTGCCAGAGACAACCAAGTCCTGGAGTGTCTTGTAGACTTCATCACTTCTACTATCCGCCAGAATCATGGCTGCGCCTGCAGCGACACGAGGCGCTCGGTCAGCAAGAAGCCGTATGTAGACTTCATGAGAAACTGGCCGGAACATTCGCGGCAACAACGTCAAGGCACGAAACCGAACGGCATTCACTTGGTGCGAAGTCAACGCGATCACACGCGCCGCGAATTTTTGATCTATGATTTCCGGTAAAGCCACCATGGCCGCTTTCGCTGCTCGGACGTCATTGGCGGCTACAAAAGGGAGAACTTCCGAAGTGGCGGCAACCGGATCGATTTTAGCCATCGCCTGAAAGAAGGGTCCAAGGCTAATTCGATTGGAAATATCACGGATCGCTTTTTGGAGCGAGGGGAACGCGGATTGATCTTTGAGCTCACCCAGCGCATAGGCGCAACCACAGCGAATGCGCCAGTCGTTGTTTTCTAGACTCTTGATGAGTAAGGGGACGATTCTCGGCCCCTTGACAATCAGCTCACGTGCCGTGGCCAAGGCCTGTTGACCCGGCCATTTGCTGAGGTCTTCGATAAGCGCTTCGTCCGGACTCATCTTGACCGCTGATTCAGAGATATCGCTCTTTTTCTTGGCGATTTTCGTGACCTTCGATTTCTCAGATCCAAAAATCGGACCAGCGCCCGCCTGGCCAAAGACCACAGAAGCGAAGCAACTAAGGCTCAATACGATAAGACTGAAACGTGGCATTCTTGAACTCCCGGAAGCACACTCAGAGCGACGAGTCTACCGTCCAGGGTTCGAGGAAACGAGGATTTGCCGGGCTTTTTCAGGACTTCTGCGGGAGTCGGGATTTTGACGAGAATGTGAAACCAATCCCGCCATCTAATCGAAGTAAGTGTGGATCTTGAGGTCTCCGAGGTCATTCTTGCGCAGAACGACGAAATACTCGCGCCCGTCCTCTCTCTTTTTCTTGTCAACGGCGTAGCAGCGCACCAAGACATCGCCTTCTTCGAAGTTCAGTTTCTTGGCTTGTTCACGTGCTTTATCACCTTCGAATTTCTTGCCTCTTATTTCATGCCCGGCGATGAAATCGGCGTAGGTGACGGCTTCCATGCTCCGAGCCGATTTCATTCTCGACTTCATGCCGCGCAACTTCTTTTTGATCTCTTTTTTGAATGAAATCGCATCTCTAATCACGGTCTCATTGTCAAAATGAAACGGATAGTTCACCAGTTCGCTCATTTCATCAATCTTGATTTCCAAGACTGCAGTGTGAAATTGGCTGGCGATCTGCTTGCTTTGTCGCAGAAGCTCTGAGTCGTCTTCCTTGCATGAAGGCAAAATAGCGAGAGCTGTGAATGCCAACGTGACCATGAGCAAGCTTGATTTCGTCATGACTGATCCTCTATTTGCGTTTGTCATCCGTTCATCCTGCGTCAATGAACCCTCGAGATCGCTTTCTTCGGCGCCAAGCGAATTTACCCAAGATGCGCTTCAAGTTCTCAAGGTTCTTGGAACTTTGCAACAAGTGGCGGGCATCTGCAAAAGCGCCATGGAGCAACTCTTCGTCGGCCAACGGCGACGCCAGAGGGCCTGGCCCATGCTGTTTCAGGCCCATCATGTCCCCTGGCCCCCGCAATTCGAGATCGCACTCAGCGATCGCAAATCCGTCGTTACATTGGGTCAATAGTCCCAACCGGGCGGAGTCGGCTGATTTCCTTGACTTGGTCAAGAGGTGGCATTCTCCGGGCAAGTGACCACGCCCCTCGCGTCCTCGCAGTTGATGTAGTTGCGCCAAACCAAATCGATCGGCACCAACAACGACCATGTGGCGAGCATCAGGGACGTCAACACCCACCTCAATGACAGTGGTCGCGAACAACACCAAGACGTCACCGTTGCGAAATGCTTCCAACTTTTCTTGTTTGTCTTTGTCGTTCATCCGGCCATGAACCGCCGCCACCGCGATTCCTTTGAAGAAACGCGTTGCGAGAAGGCGGCCCAGACCGAAAAGAGTGGGAAACCCTGCGTTTTCGCTCTCAATGCCTGGAAATACGATGAAGCATTTCTCGCCGGATCTCGCTTTGTCGGCCAGACCGCGCCAGTCGAAAGGTCCTTCGAGATCCCGTACATGGTGAGTTGTGGCAACAGGCTTTCGGCCCGATGGCGCCTGCTTGATCGACGAGAGCTTCAAGTCGGAATATAGCGTCATCGCCAGCGTTCGTGGGATTGGAGTCGCGCTCATCGCCAATAGATGGGGACATTGTCCCTTTCTCACCAGCTTCAGCCTTTGCAGCACGCCAAAGCGATGTTGCTCGTCAACAACCACAAGAGCGAGACTCAAAAAGTGAATCGGTTTCTGAAACAAGGCGTGCGTGCCAATCGCGATTTCGATTTCCCCGCAACCCAAACCATGCAGGGCTGCTCTTTTCTCCGCCGCTTTCATTCCGCCCACAAGCAGAGTGGCTGTGCAGCCAATCTTCTTGGCCCATGCACTCACAACCCCGTGTAGTTGTCGCGCCAACACTTCGGTGGGAGCCAAAAGGGCCACCTGTTTGCCACAGAGCGCGGCGTTCAGGGCGGCCAATCCCGCGACCGCAGTCTTCCCACACCCGACGTCGCCCTGCAGCAATCTTCGCATGGGACGAGTCTGGGCCATGTCTTGCAAGATTTCCTCCAAAGCTTCTTCTTGTCCTTGGGTCAGCTTGAAAGGGAGAACCGCTCTAAGTCGTTCTTCTCGGGGCTGACTTCGGCACAAGTCACTGGCCACACTTCCGACGATTTCCGCCTGCTCGTCTTGGGCTGAGAGCGCACCCACAAGATAGGCGTTGTAGGTCAACCGCTTGGCGGCAGCTTCCAACTGCCCAACTGCTAGCGGCTGATGAATTTGAACCAGAGCACTTTGGAGATCCAGGAGCCCATGCCGGGATCTAATCTCCTGTGGTAGGGGGTCTATGACCGAAGCCACGGCGGGCTCCAAGCACTCGCGGATCAAAGCAGCCATTTGTCCGGACTTCAATCCTTGAGGTGCGCCGTATGTTGTCAAGACCAGCTGCCCATCTGGTGGCGCGTCTTCCAATTGGAAATGGGATACGGTGATAGATGCCTTGGGATCTCGTTTGAGAATGCCACTCACACGCATGACTTGCCCTGGTGCGAAAACGCTTCGAAGGTACCCCTGATTGAAAAACTCAAGCTCAACCGGGTCCTCATCGACGCATATTCCAACACGCAAATGACCGCCACGGCGGCGTTGGCTTGATCGGTGAACGACGGTCTTGATTTCACCCACGAGGGTCACAAGTGTCCCGGTTCGCCACGATGACAAGGGAGCCGGGGCTGGCAGGATGCGGTGGTTTTTGGGTAGATGGGCCAGCAGGTCGCCAAGAGTATGGATGCCAGCATTTGCCAGAGCTTGTTTGCGCACCGGCCCCACACCTCGCAGGTTTGCGACCGGATCACCAAGACTCAAGGAAGCCGATTGCTCGGTGTTGCCATTCACGTTGTCTTGGCACTGCTTTTTTCCAGTGCGTTCAGACGTTCGAGAATCTTGTCGGCATCCAGGTCATGAGGACGAACGCCTTCGGCAAGAGTCTCGTGGTAAGCGACGATACAATTGTGACATGGAAGCCCAAATCCAAGGAGGATTCCCTGAGCTTCTGGGTGAGAATCGACGATGTCACAAAGGAGCATATCTTGCGAATAGACCATAGGGCGGCAATCTTACCATCTTCCCCCCTCTCTTTCAGGACCTGTTACATCTCGGTGTGAATCCGGTATACTTCAAGCCGCTTGCAGCTTGAATTGTGGAGAATCTGAAATTATGAAACTTGCCCTCTTCATCGTCGTTTGGGTTTCCTTTGCCGCGACCGTCCTATCACAAGGAGGCGCGGGAGTTGTGGACGCCAAGGCCTTGGCCAAGATCCGTGCTCAGGAATCCACCGTCGAAAACAACAAGAGCAGTCTCACGGCGGCGAACCGCTCGCTTCAAGATGACTATGCCCACATGCAAACACTTTTTTTGGACACACAAACCGGCGCGAGCAAGGATGCCGTGACCGACCTTGGTCGTGTTCTAGAGAATCTCCTTAAGAAGACCAATTCAAGCATCTTGAGTGGACGAACCACCTCTAAGATCAAACGTGAATTCGCCAAGGCCGCAGGAAAAACTGCGGACAAGGTCGAACATGAACTCCTGAAAGCCATGATACCCCAGCTCAGAGAGGCCTTTAAGGCGGCTCTGGCTGAGCACCTTCAGACTGAAGGAAAGCCCCTTGAAGCCGACGAATTCTCCCGCTTGGTCATCACCAAGTTGCTGCCGAAAGACGTACCATTCTGGAAGCACTGGAATGAGACGTTGTTGCCGCTCAGTACCCAGCGCGAAAAGTACATCGCGGCATTTGACACCCTCAAAGAAGCGGAGCAGGCTCTTCTCATTCTCAAGGATGCCAAGATGCGGTTTACCATCGGCGCTCCTCTAGGGATGGCCAAGATCCCCGCGGGCAAGATCGTCATCGAATCCACCTATGGCTTCTCCACCAAGAAGAGAAAAGCCAAGATCAAAGATTTCTATATCGATCTGTATGAGGTGACCCACGGCGACTACTGGAGCAAGTTCTGGATCAACCTCAAGGACAAGGAACTGAAGACGGCCTATCTGCCAATTTTTAAGGATCTGCGGGGGCGGGAATTGCCTCAATGGGTTCAAGACCCGGAGACCGGCGAGTATCTGCCTCTTAAGGATCGCATGAACTGGCCAGTCACAGGAATCGACGTCGCTGCAGCCCGTGCTTATGCAGCTTCCCAAGGTAAGCGACTGCCAACGGAAGCGGAGTGGGTTGCTGCAGCCACGGCCACTCCCGGTAAGACCAGCGAATATCCCTGGGGTGCCAAATGGGTCAGCGGCTCAGCCAACGACGCCAAGGCAAAGAAGAACTCACCCACGGCTGTAGGCAGTTTTCCTCTTGGACGATCCTTCTATGGACTCCATGACGTCTCTGGGAATGTCAAGGAGTGGCTCGACACTGTAGTCAGCGGCAGAAACGGCCCTAAGTCTCTCAAGGGCAGCGAGACCTTTGTCGTGAGGGGAGGGAGCTATGATAGCTCACCTTCCGGCGCCTCTCTCAGATGGCGATGGCAACTCCCCGGCCTCAATACCCGCCAAAAGGACGTGGGCTTCCGCTGCGCCATGGACATCAAGTAGTAACGAGGGGCAGATCGTCGCCTTGCTGAGAAGACACAATGAACGCAACGAGCACGCATCGCTGCGTGCTCGTTTGTCGATCAATATCTTCGAACGCTCTCAAGTCACCTACGTGTTGGAGTGAGAAACCAAGACGATTCTTGTGTCTTCCACGGCGATGTATGTTCTTGGGAACACACGATCGTACTGAAGAGCTTCGCCAGCTTGGAGACGGAAGGTACGGTTGTTGACAGTAACCTCCAGAATACCTGACTGAACGACCAGATTCTCATACTGTTGATTGCGCATGTCTAGTTCATCGGTCTTTGCACCTTTGGGAGCACTCCCATAGGAAACGTTGACACCGTCAAACGTAAACGTACGAAATTCAAAAGCCCCTGCCTTGTATTCGTGACCTTCGCGTAGTTCAGCGTCACGTTTTTCAGCCATGGCCACAAGATTGTAGGTGGTAATTCCCAGGCCTTTGGCGATCTTGTCCAAAGTCTCTAAGTTTGGCTTAATCAGATTTGTTTCGATACGTGAAATCGGTGCGTAACTAAGGCCACAGAGCTTCGCGAATTTCTCAATGGTCAGGCCTTTTTCCTGACGCAAAGATCGAATTACGCCGAAATCATATTTGCGACGCACTTCAGCTTCACGCTCTGCACGACTCTTCTTGGCCGTAGCCTCGCGAGCCGGCTTGACGCTCCCTTCGTCTGCCATTTTCTTCCTCCTTCAGCTCAACGCTTGCCAACCCGCCCCTCTTTGGGTGAGATTCGAAAAAAGCACGAATCCGGCACAAGTGTTTAACTGACAATTGTATAGCTCGATATGCCCCGTGCAACGACTATGGCAAGGATATAAAAAATTTCGCATCCGATACAACAACATTCTGGTTCTAAAGATGAATTTTATGCTGCAAGAGAGCGGT
>JAJRYU010000566.1 GCA_024275615.1 Planctomycetota bacterium | reverse complement strand
GTAGGCCATCAAGCCCAGCAACGCCAGCCAAAGGCCGCCCCAAACTTCACGCCGAGGGCGAAGGTCGGCGTCGGGTGTCCAGCGCCAGTCCGCGGAGAAATAAAGCCAAGGCAGCCGGCGGGCAGCGGGATCAAACGGCTCATTCATCAGCCAAACGCCGAGGAAGAAGAGGACCAACAGGCCGAGCATTACCAGGAGCCATTCGCCCGGGCGCCAGCGCACACCCCGCAGTCCCAAGCCCAGAAAGAGCCCGACGAAACCGATCCACACGCCGCCCTTCACCGCCAGCCCCAGCATCCCCCAACTGAGGGCGGTGTAATGCCCCACCAGGTCCGGGTTGTGGGTGAGGTCGACCGTTTGGCCGAACTGGCTGAGATGTTTCAAGTTGGCGAGATAGAAGATCTTGACTACGAAGAAGAAGTTGAAGAAGTCGCCCCAGCAAAAAAACCAAGCAAGCGGCGATCAAAGACCAAATCTTCCCGCCCTGCATCAAGCAAATCTGCGGCGCCTAGCCGCGACTTTTTCCCTTTGGATGATGGAGAACTTGACGACTTCTAAGACAAGCTCGACGGATCAACGAGGAATCAGGAAAGGTAATCTGTGAAACCCGCTTCTTTCAACTATCTCCGCAAGACGATTCACGACGAAAGTGGCATCGTCATCGCCGACACCAAGAAGGCCATGGTCATGGCCCGACTGGCCAAGAGAATTCGAACGCTTGGTCTCGGCAACGAGGATGATTATCTCGAGTTCCTGAAAAAGAACAAAGAGACCGAATTGGTAGAATTGCTCGATGTGATTTCCACCAACGTGACAAGATTCTACCGTGAAGAACAACACTTCGATTTCGCGCTTGAGTATCTCACCAATCTCATCAATGACGGCACGCAGAGAATCCGTATTTGGTGCGCAGCTTCATCCACCGGAGAAGAGCCCTACACTCTGGCAATCACGGCACAAGAAGCGCTGCGACAGACGGGAAAGCAAGCTGACATAAAGATCCTCGCCACTGACATTTCTCCCACGGTCCTGGCATTTGCCAACCGCGGCGTCTATCCGCAGCAGAGAATTGAACCCGTGGCGAGTGATCTGAAAAAACGTTATTTCGATGTCATCGACGGCGACTATAAGGCCAAGGATATCCTTCGCAAAATGCTCGTGTTTAAGCGAGTAAACTTGATGGAACAACCCTTTCCGCTCAAAGGCCCGATCGATCTGATCTTCTGCCGCAATGTCATGATCTACTTCAACAGTGATGATCGCGGCAAAGTAGTCAAAGGCTTCGCAAAACTACTGACTCAGAAAGGTCGTCTTATTGTCGGGTTGTCGGAGAGCCTCAACGGTCTTGGCGACACGGTCGAGAGAGATGGAGCTTCCATCTACCGGAGGCAGTCATGAGCCCTGCTACGGTCAAAACTGAACTCCGAGTCGTTGGTGTTGCTGAGGTCATCTTCTCAGACAATTGCGAAGAAACTCTGATCACATATGCGCTGGGTTCGTGCCTGGGAATTACTATCTATGACCCAGATGCTCAAGTGGGTGCGTTGATCCATTGTCTCTTGCCGACTGCAAAGAAGACTCCAGAAAAAGGCAAACTCAAGCCAGCCATGTTTGTCGACACGGGCATGGTCATGGTCATGAAAAAGATCATCCAGATGGGAGGAGACTTGGATCGCCTAACCATCAAAGTCGCCGGTGGCGCCAATCCCATGGACAGCACTGGCTTGTTCAAAGTTGGCGAAAGAAACCACACGATGCTCAGACGAATACTCTGGCAAAACGGGCTTTTTACTGAAGCCGAGGATGTGGGCGGAACCAAACCGAGGACCATCAGCATTGCTATTGATTCCGGTCATGTCCTGGTCAAATCGGATGGTGGAGAACAAGACTTATGACACTTGATGAAATACATGGCCGTGAGCTAGTCTTGGCTGCGATCGATCGTATTCCAATGCTCTCTACCGCTGTCGTTGAATTGTTGGGTTTGCTCCAAGGTGACGCCGAAGATCTCGATGCTGACGCCGTGAAAACGATTGTTGAGAAGGACCCCGGCCTCTCAGTACGCATACTATCGATCGCCAACTCGGCTCTCTACTCCCGAGGATTCGAAATCTCTTCCATTGACGGGGCCTTGGGCAGACTTGGTTTCAAGAAACTCACAAAGATTGCTCTGGAAGCGAGTCTTGAGAATGCATGCCAAGGCGACTTGAGTGGCTACGGCATGGCAAGCGACGACTTGTGGATGCATGCCGTTGCCACGTCCTTCGCGGCAAGAAGTTTGGTTTCTCATCTTGACCTCAACGACGACGGCACACTGCATGCGGCAGGATTGTTGCATAACTTCGGTCGCATCGCCTTGAGTGCGGCCTTCGGCGAAGATCTGCTCAGCATTACTCCCGGAAAGAATCAAACGTTCGTTGACGCCGAACTCGAGGCCTGCGGTATCGATTCAACGGAAGCAACGGCTTGTCTTCTGGAACACTGGCGACTACCCAAAAATCTGGTCGACTCCGTGCGCTTTCTCCATCATCCAGAAGATGCACCAAGTGAATCAAAGCAATCGGCAGAGGTCATTCACCTGGCCAATCACATTAGCAACTGTGGAGGTTGGGGGGTTGGCCGCGAAGGGACAGCCTTTCAAGTTTCTATGGATACACTCCATCACTTGAATGTCGGCGCGGGAATCATCGAAGAGGTCTTGGAAGAGACAATGATAGAAATGAACACCTGGAGAAGCGAGCGATGAGCTATCGAATTCTGATCGTGGATGACTCACGAACCACCAGAAAGATGATCGCCAGATCCCTCAAGATGGCACGAATCCCAGTGGAGGAGTTCGTCGAGGCCGACAACGGCGTCGAAGGAATTGAGGCATTGGTGAACGCAAGAGTAGACATGATCTTCTCAGACCTAAACATGCCCGTCATGACCGGATTCGAGATGATCGACAAGATCAAGGCAGATGATAATACCAAGGAGATCCCAATCATTGTCATCTCCACGGAAGGAAGTTCTCTACGCATCGCTGAATTGAAAGCAAAGGGCGTCGAAGGGTACATCCGCAAACCATTCAAACCGGAAGACGTCCGTGATGTAGTCTGGCAAGTTGTGAAGGAGTCGCTGAAATGAATAGTGCAAGTGCAGAATCGATCCCGGTGCTTCTTGATGTCTTGGAAACAATGACGTTCATGAACGGAATCGTCATGGCCGAAGACGAAATCCCCTCGGAAATTCCAGGGGCATTGCATGCATCCTTGACGTTTTCAGGCCCAGCCAGCGGCATTGTCGACATTTGGTCGGACTTGGAGTTGCTGGAAACAATCGCTGAACTGCTTGGCGATGACGAGAGCGCAACAGAAGACACACTCGGTGAAATTCTCAACGTGTTTACTGGTCAAATACTGACAACATTGGGTGACGAGTGCATCGCATTCGACCTTGGTATTCCCGTGGTCAAAGTCGCAGAACCCGGCGAATGGTGCGGCGGTGATGTCGCCCCGGTCGGTGTATTCGTCGATGGCATGCCCATCATAATTCAAGTTTCATTGAAACAGTAGATTCGACTATGAGCCACCTCCTAGGCAACAAGAAAATCAGAGTCCTCATTGTCGATGATTCCGCCGTCGTGCGAAAAGTCTTCAGCGAAAAATTAGGGCGAGACCCACAAATCGAAGTGGTGGGCACAGCAATCGATCCCTACATAGCTCGAGACAAGATTGTCGAGCTACAGCCCGATGTGATCACATTGGATGTCGAAATGCCTCGTATGGACGGTATTACATTTTTGCGCAAATTGATGGCTCATCGGCCGACGCCGGTGATTATTGTCTCCTCTCTCACGGAGGCAGGAGGTGAACTAGCCTTAGAAGCCTTGGAAGCCGGCGCCATCGATGTCATGTGTAAGCCGGGTAGCTCCTACTCCGTCGGTGACATGGCTATCGATCTGATTCACAAAGTGAAGGGTGCCGCCTGTGCTCGCCCGGTGAAGATCGCGCCGAGCAAAATGGCCAAATCCGGCGGCACGACCGCGCTCACTAAGACAACAAACAAGATCATCGCCATCGGCACATCCACCGGCGGCACAGAAGCTCTCAAAGCCGTGCTTCCTCATCTGCCCCGCAACTCCCCTGGAATCATGGTAGTCCAACATATGCCTGAGAAATTCACCAAGAGTTTCGCCGACAGTCTAAATTCGCTCTGTGAATTGGCAGTGAAAGAAGCTGAAGACGGCGACAGTGTTGCCCCGGGTAAAGTACTGATCGCTCCAGGAAATTTTCATTTGACGCTCAAACGATCTGGCGCTCGCTACCACGCTGTGGTTCGTCAGGGGCCTCGCGTGAGCCGTCATCGACCCAGCGTCGACGTTCTTTTCGACTCCGTAGCTCGAGTGGCCGGTCGCAATGCCGTTGGCCTCATCATGACGGGCATGGGTAGCGACGGCGCTGCGGGGATGCTGAAAATGAAAGAGGCAGGCGCTTTCAATATCGCGCAGGACGAATCCAGCTGCGTTGTGTTTGGCATGCCCAAGGTGGCGATTGAACTGGGAGGAATCGACAAAGTCGCGCCTCTCGGTAGCATTCCAGACGCACTTGTGGCGGCCGTAGAAGAGGAGCCTGCGAAATGTCGTTAGGCCCGATGCAAGAAAAGAAGAGGTGGACCAATGGGTGACAACATAGCGCCAAGGACACTGGATGATCTATTTGCCATGCTCGTCATGGGTGACGAGACCTCGCATGCCCTCTATCAAGAGATCACAGCCAACTTCGCCTTGGTCCACGATGCCATGAGAGATCGTTTCGACGACGCGGCTCTGGTTGACTTGTGCGAGGAAACGAAGGTCCTTCTCAAGTACTTGTCCGATGAGTCCTGTGAAGTCGATGCGCAATCTGCCGAAGTCGTACGCCAGGCCATGACGGCCATGCAACTATTGCTGATCGAAAATGCTAATCCGGAGGATGTTGACTTTCCAAATTTCTCCACAAGGGCCGACTCCGAAAAGAGCGCTCCGCAAGTGAATGACGAATCCGATGCAAATGATCAGCAAGAACATGTTGCAAGCGACTCGCAACAAGAATCGGCCACAGCTATCGAGTTGTCCGCTTTCCTTGCCGATGCGGAAATGGCCGTCGATTTCATTTCCGAATCTGTTGAGCATATCGAACAGGTCGACGTTCAACTTCTGTTATTGGAAAACAATACCGCGGATTCAGAAGGCCTGAACGCCGTTTTTAGAGCGTTTCACACCATCAAGGGCCTGTCTGGATTCTTCGGTCTGGGCTTCATTCAGGATTTTGCTCACGTCGCGGAGACTCTCTTGGACAATGCCCGAGAAGGCAAGATCAACCTGGAGGGCCAGTTTCTTGATCTCACATTCGATGCCAACGAATGCCTAAAGAAGGCCATTGGCGGACTCCAAAACGCCCTCGAAAACGGTACACCCGTTTTCCCAGATCCCATGATGCAAGATACCGGACGTCGCCTGAGTATCGCATTGCAGAACATTTCTGAAGGCAAGGTTGATTCATCAACGCCAGAGGAAGAAAAAGAAAAAACTGAGAAGCACGAGGTCAAGGAAGTGGATAGCTCTACTCCAGTAGGACCCGTCTGTGTCGAACAGATTCCGACCGATTCTGTCGCACAGGGCACCTCAGGATTTGACCTTCCCGATGTCGACAGCAAGGTTGCGGTGGAAAAACAGGAAGAAGTAGGGACACCTCCGGCCTCATCTCCTCCCGCTCCCGAGCCCCCGCAAAGAGGAGGCAGTACACCTGATGCAGCCGTGGCACCGACAAAGACAATCGTTCGCGAAACAATTCGTGTTGATGCCACCAGACTGGACCTCCTCATGGATTCTGTTGGCGAACTCGTCATCGCCGAATCGATCCTCGCCGAAACCGAAGAACTCAAGTCGATTCAGTCTTTGCAGATGGAAGCACTACTCGGCCATATGGACAAGATAACGAGGGAACTCCAAGAAATGGCAATGTCCTTGCGGATGATGCCAATCAAACCGACATTTCAAAAGATGGCGCGTCTGGCACGAGATGTTGCTAAGAAACTCAATCGCCAAGTCGAATTCATAACCAAGGGTGACGAAACAGAATTGGACAAATCTGTCGTCGATTCTCTTGGTGATCCACTCGTGCACATGGTTCGCAATGCCATCGATCATGGTTTGGAAAAATCAGTCGAAGAACGCCGCGCCGCCGGTAAGTCCGACAAGGGCCAAGTTGAATTGAGAGCCTTCCATCAAGGCGGAAACATCGTCATCGAGATCGAGGATGACGGGCGCGGCATGAACCGCGACATTATCTTGGCAAAAGCGATCAAGAATGGCATTCTCGCCGAAGGTGATGGCGAAACCATGTCCGACAACGACGTCTTTGGGCTCATTTTCGCGCCCGGATTTTCGACCGCAGAAAAACTAACCGATGTTTCTGGACGTGGCGTCGGACTTGATGTCGTACTCAGAGGAATCGAGGCCTTGCGTGGGACCGTTGAGGTATCTTCCGTTTTGGGTCAAGGTTCGGTGTTCACTCTTCGCCTTCCTCTAACATTGGCGATCATTGAGGGCATGGTTGTTCGGGTGGGAGGACAAAAGTACATCGTGCCAACACTCTCCATCGTCCGAATGCAGAAACTCGACAAGGCCGATGTCTCGACGGTATTGGAAAGTGGCCATCTTCTCCGTGTCGGTGGCAATCTCGTGCCTCTCTATCGCCTTGCCGACGTGTTCGAGATTCAAGATGTCCCCAGCAAGGACGACGTCCAGTCCGTGGTCATCGTCGAAGGCAACAAGAAGCAATACGCGTTCATCGTTGATGAGCTCATTGGACAGCAGCAAATTGTAATTAAGGGTCTCGGCCAGGCCATGGGTGGAACCCGTGGACTATCAGGAGGGGCCATCATGGCTGATGGTCGCGTCGGTCTGATTCTTGACATCATCGGCTTAGTCCGATTGGCCGAGGCCTGTACCGTAACGACATCACTGTAGATTTAACTAGGAGAGAATTGTGTCAACTGAGCATCGTGTTTCAATTCGAGAAAACCTCGCATTTTACGTGGACCTGAAGATCAATGGCTGTGAAGAAGCGGTCATGGTCGATCTCAATGAATCAGGGGCTAGGATCATCATGAGCGCCCCACAAGCCGTTGACACTCATATCGTGGCGGAGGTCGTGGTTGACAAGGAATCCATCGATCTCGACTGCCTGAGCCTAGAGCTTCGTGTAGCCAGATGCAAGCCCGCCCTAAGACCAGAGTACTTCGAAGTGGGTTGCGAAATCATCAAACAGGACGCTTGCCGTGACAAACTGGTCCAAGAATTGATGACGAAATTCGGGATGAACTCCTACGAGTAGTCTTCACGCGCGAGTTTGAGTTTGGAGAAAGAAAAATGGCAAATGTCAGCTTGACTGGCGTCGAACGCTTCTTTGACGAAAACGAAATCATCGTCAGCAAGACAGACACACGTGGCGTCATTACTTACGCTAACCAAGTGTTTCTACGCGTTGCCGGCTATGATGAAGAAGAGGTGTTAGGGCGACCCCACAATATCATCAGACACCCTGACATGCCCCGCTGCGTCTTCAAGCTCCTTTGGGACACTCTCGAATCGGGTGAAGAGATTTTCGCCTTCGTTATTAACAAGGCGAAGTGCGGTGATCACTACTGGGTTCTCGCCCATGTCACACCGACTTTCGGCGTGACAGGTAAAATCACCGGCTACCATTCAAGCCGACGAGTACCTAGTCGTGAAGCTGTTGACGCTGTCACCGGGATCTACGCCGAACTCCGAGCGGTCGAAGCGTCCGTCTCGGACAAACAAGGGAGCATGGCCCTTGCGACCTCCGCTTTGCTTGAAAAACTGGGGAGCCTCAACATTAGCTACCCTGAATTTGTATTCAGCCTGACATAGATTGTAAAAAGCAATGACCATTCTTGAAACAGCAAGCCCTCAGAACGAAATCCAACCCTCAACTGCCCCACGCTTGGATGAACGAGCAGAGCAGATCTTGGGCGACATTGAAGACGTTTGCCTGCGTGCGGCCCGTGGTGACTTGGAAGCTCGCCTCCTCCACGTGGAGGGCGAAGATGTGCTTGCGCGTGTCCAAAACGCCATCAACCAGATGCTCGACTTGACTGATGCTTTCGTCCGCGAAGCCAAAGCATCACTGCAACACGCCAGCCAAGGGAAGTTCTATCGCAAGGTCTTGGTGCGAGGATTTCACGGTACCTACGCCCACGCGGCTGAAGTCATAAATGCCGCGACTGCAGAAATGAAAAAGAAAACAGATTCGTTGGTTGAGGCCAAGGAATCACGTCATCGACTTGCTGACAACTTTGAAGAAACCGTCGAAAGTGTGGTGAATTCCGTAGTCGCTTCCGCGACTCAGATGGAATCAACCGCAACGTCTCTCAACGAGAATGCCGATCAAACTGGGTCAAGAATGAACACGTTGGCAGAAAGCGCGACCGAATTGGAGGATGGCATCAAGAACGTCGTCTCCTCGACCGACGAACTGAGCGCTTCGGGAACAAGCATTGGCGCAAAAGTCGATGACTCTCTTGAGGCTGCCGCTTCTGCCGCTAAGAATGTTGAAAAAGCGGCCTTGACCATCAACAGGCTTGAGTCTTCATCAAAAGAGATTGAGGAGGTCGTCAAGCTCGTTGGTACGATCGCGCGACAGACCAATTTGTTAGCCCTGAATGCGAGTATTGAAGCCGCTCGAGCTGGCGATGCTGGCCGTGGATTCGCGGTTGTTGCCAGTGAAGTCAAGAACCTGGCTGATCGCACCAGTGAAGCAACGAACGATATTGGCCGAATTATTACGAGCGTCGTCAGAGAAACCAATGACGCAGTCGAATCAGTAAACAAAGTAGCCAAGACAATCACTCTGTTGCGTGAGCATTCTGAAGCTGTAGCCACCGAAGTGACCACTCAAAGCGAACTCACTTCCAACATTGTTGACACGATGCGCAGTTCAGAATCTCGAACAAGGGATGTCAAAGTCGGAGTTGAAGACGAAGCGGATGGCGCGAAACAAAGCCGCGATGCGTCGGCTGAGATGCTGGAAGGTGCATCCGATCTCAGTCGTATGGCGCACCAACTTCAAAGCGAGCTGAATGACTTTATGGAGTCGATTAGGGCGGATTGAGCAGGAAGACGTGGTAAGTAGGTCCACAAATGCGCCATCAAATTTTCAACATAACATAGGTTTGTGAAAGTTGAGGATGGGTTGGGTTGCATAGGACTTGGTGCACTCGGATTCTGTTTCCTTGACAAGGGCGTGACTGAAGGTCGCATCTACTGCTAACCACTCCTTGATATTGGACTCCGAAACCCCAGCCTCGGTGAGTGACTCTTTTAGGATCTCGCTTCGCAATTCAAAAAGTTCTTGAGTTATGACCATGTGTTGGTGGGCAACCTTCGGCACCTTGCCAGCATAAGCCTTGGGGCCCCCAAAGAGCTGAGCCATGAAATCCGTCTGCTGGCTCTCAAGAATTTCTTGAGGCTTGTCGGTGAAATACTGTTGAAGCCATGGGTGGACATAGACCTTGTCATAGAAAATCTTGTGGACAAGACTCAGAGTCGCCTTACCACCAACTCGATCAAACAGCGAACTGCTCATCGGCATAGCGTCGATTCCTTGTAGATTGTATTTCTTGGCATTGTCTCTATCGGCTTTGCCATGAGGAAGAGGAGAGACATAAGCGGCAAATTTGGCGAATGTGGCCGGGAATGAAAACTCACTCCTGGGCAAGATTACCTGGGTAAATACCATCATTGAATTTCGTATTGGGGTAGGATGTCTGCGCCAAACCCAAACGGAGAAGTTCCATGACGTTTCTTGCCGAGCTCTGGTTACCCATACTATTATCATCTATAGGTGTTTTCGTTGTGAGTTCGATCATTCACATGTGTACGCCCATGCACAAGAGCGACTATGCCAAGTTGGAGAACGAAAAAAACACCATGGAAAAACTCCGGGAGAGCGGCATCAAACCAGGAATGTACATGTTTCCTTGTGCCGGTTCCATGAAGGACATGGGGTCCCCTGAGTACCAGGCAAGATGTGAACTCGGCCCGGTCGGCTACATGATCATCTTGCCGAGTAGACTCTGGAACATGAATAAGAGTCTTGTTCAGTGGTTCCTCTATTCAATCCTCATCAGCATCTTGACCGCCTACGTGGCGAGCTTCACCGTCATTGCCGGTTCAGACTTTGGCAGCGTGATGCGACTTGCTGGGACAGTTGCGACGATGGCCTATGCTCTGGCGGCTTTCCCTGATTCAATCTGGAAAGGCGTGAATTGGGGTGTGACTCTTCGATTCATCGTCGACGGGATTCTCTACGGTCTGACGACCGGGGCGATCTTTGCTTGCATGTGGCCGAATTCATGATCCGGATTGAAACAAATCGCGTCGAATTTGCCACCCACGCCCACAACGTGGGCACTCGGCGTTGAGAACCTCATCGCCCTGAAACAGCTCTTCAAGCCTGCCAGCGTACATTTGTTTGAGGGCTTGAGCGAGACGCTTGGGATCGCATCCGCACTGAAACCAGAATTCTTTCTGGTCAAGAAGGGCGAGAGATTCTATTCCCTTGAGTGCCGTTTCACGGTCGATCCCTCCAAGCCAAAGACGGTCTTCCTTCGGTAAGCTGACAACCATGAGGAAACGGTTGTCCTCAAGATCGAAGAATCTCGCCGGGGCTTGGTCCGAACGCCGACAATATTCCTCAAGCATGAGGAGGACGTCGAGCCCCTCAACATCGATCACGGACGTTGAATCGGCACCCTGCAACCGCTGGGTTTGGACATAGAGACGGTTGATTCCTTGGTCCTTGACATCCTTGGTCCACGGTCGCCCCGTGACACGGTATTCACTGGCACTGCCGGTGAAGAACAGGTTGGTGGCTGGTTTGTTGATATTGATGGTGAATGCGCTTGTTTCATCAACCGGCCGACAAGACAGGTAGAGAGCACAACCGGCCAAGGCTTGATGCATCATGACCTGGGTCAGTGGACTTTGATCATGACGCCAAAGCCGAGCATGGGCGTCATAGGCGGCGAAGAATGCAGCGAAATCACCTATAGAGAAAATCGCTTCTCGGTCACGGTCAAAGTACCGCTCAATTCGAACGCTGCCGGTTGGATTCTTACTGTTCATGCTGGATTATGACCTTTTTTCGCCAGATTAGCCTGACTCTATTCATGAGATCGTGGTTGAATTTGAGTGAAGTCCAAAGATTTGGCTGTCAATGTCGCCAACCATGGCGCTTTTGCTTTGCTGCACACCTCGGCCAGTGGTGACAGCGTGTTCGAGGTCGAGGAAAGAGGAAGGAGCGACCGCGAGATCGTGATTGACGATTGACGAAGAGATCGGGCACGATGTCGCTGCTGGCACCGCGATGTCGTGAATAGGTCAGGCTATGCCAAGGAATCCGTGGTCGTTCCGCGCCACACGCTCGGATGATTTCGTCGATCCAATGAGGGCGCTCAAGGTGCATATTGCATGAAAATGCGTGTTCGTGAATCTCTACATGAAAATGCACTTTTGATTCAGTCAGTCCATCCCTGCGGCCGATTGACTCATTGGTGAGCATTTTCACCCATTGTCGAATGGCCATAGTCACTTGGCAACTGAAAGAAGAGGAAAACAGCAAACTAGGACATGGGCAACCTGTGAGTCATGAACGCACAGGCCTGATCTCAAGTGCGTTGTTCGGTCAGAGGTATCGATGCGAAGGATGTGGACGCTCAATCTGCCAACATGGAATCATGTCTATTGGGTCACTGCTCTAGTTTGCGCCCTTGGAGCAATCGCTTCGGCGCAAGTCACGCCAACTTCAAATGCAACTTTCGAAGAACGAATCGCCCAATTGGAATCCGCAAACCGTGCGCTACTCCGTCGGGTCTCCGAGTTGGAAAGCCACGATCGTTCTAAGGACAATTTGGATGATCTTGTCGGCGACATCATCGATGATCTTCTTGAGGACAGAACTGCATCAGCGAGCGGAGTCGTCTCACGATACTCAAGCGTGGCCATTACTTTTCAGTACTACGGATCTGTTGGATTCCAAGTTGGTGACCCGCCTCCCACAAACGGAGGAGATTCTCTTTTTCGCTTCGAGTCAATCGATCTGTTCGTCACTGCGAAATTGAGTCCACGCCTGCAAATTCTGTCCGAAACGATTCTTGAAGGTGACGGAAATGAGGTCATTCTTGACCAAGAACGGATTTTCGGAGTCTACCAATTCGCGCCGGAATTCTATGTCAAACTCGGCATCGAGCATTCTCCCATTTCTCACTGGAATAGGATCTACCACCATGGAACGTGGCTCTACGTCTCAGTCGAACGCCCGACTATCGGGTCATTTGAAGATGGTGGCGGGATCTTGCCCTCTCACTTCGCTGGGCTAGAGATCGGTGGCAAATTCGACTTGAGTGTCGGCGAAATTCGGTACACGGCTATCGTGTCCAATGGTCGTGGCCCAGTACCCACGAATCGCCAGGTCATCAGTGACGACAACAACGCCAAGGCTTTGGACTTGGCGTTGGAATTCGCTCCAAGCTCCGCCGAGAATCTGAGCATTGGCGCCGCATTTCGCTATGACCTCTTACCCCCCGATGGCAGTGATCCAGCGCGTACTAAGTCGATCCTGGAGTGGATCGCCAGTGGTTTCGTCGATTGGCGGCCGGGAGATTTTCAGCTCATCGCAGAAGTTGTTGTTGTTGACCATGATGATCGCCTCAGCGGCCAGCAGTTTCGACACATAAGTGGCTACTTGCAAGTTGCCTATTCCATCGGTGAGCTCACTCCTTATGTACGCTTCGATTTCAAGCGGATGGAACAAGGTGATCCCTACTTCTTGCCGCAGAATAGCGATCTTGATCGGTGGGAGCAGATCATTGGTGTTCGTTGGGATTTCGAAGACAACGCGGCACTCAAATTCGAGATCGCTTTCGGAGATGAAGAACTGCGCCACAATAGCGGCAGGATCTCTACAGATGGTTTCGTCGTCTTTCGTTTCAACTTCTCATGGTACTTTTGATGAGTATGCAAAACGAAAAACTCGTGATCATCCTGTCCTTGTGCTTCATCTTCTGCGTTCCTCTCAGCCATGCTCAGGTCAAGAAACCAAAACGTCGCGCCTTGGCTGTGATCGTCAATGTCACTAATCCGATCAAAGGTCTAACAAGCACTCAACTGCGCAAGACGATGACCCTGTCCGTACAATTCTGGAAAAACAAGAAACGCATCGTATTGCTGCAACGCCCGCGAAAATCACCGGAGACCCGATTGTTGCTCAAACGCGTCTACAAGATGAGCGACCGCAAACTCAAGAAATTCTGGGTAAGCCAGCTGTTCAACGGCCGCATCCCGGGAATTCCATCCACGATTCGTTCGACAACGCGCACGATTCATGCGGTCAAGAAATCCGCCAACGCCGTTTCCGTGGTTTTTGCAGATGAAGCGACAAGCGATGTGCGCATCCTAAGGATTGATGGCAAGCTACCCGGTGAAAAGGGCTACCCGTTGATTCTGGAGCCGAGCAAGTGACACCGCAGCGGCGACTATTCCTGAGGATCTCCGTACTTGCTGTAGGACTCTTGTTCATAGGCGGTGTCGTACCAGCAGTTCTCGCTCTGAGGCGAGAAAGACAACACATGCTTGAGAATCTCGACGCCATCGGAACGACGACGGCAACGACGGCGGCCCTATCCGCTTCCAACATGTTAGCGGCGGGAGATGAAGATGGCCTTTCAGTTCTTGCAGCAACCATCGCGCATGAAAATGATGCCGTATCCATGGCCCTGTTCTGCGATCGCAATGGGGCGGTCATCGCTCATTCCAATCCTGACGAGGAAGGCAGCTACAAGCAGGAATGCGAGAAAACCCTAGACTCTCAGATTATTGTTCGATCTCAAAGCACGATTGAAATCGAGACCCCCGTTCTTGTCAGTGGTGAGCCTTGGGGCACTTTTCATATCGAAATCCCCCTGGGACCAGTCATTGCAGAAATTAAGACCGCCCGAAATGACATTCTACGTACAAACGGCCTACTTCTCTTAGCATCCATACTTGGCGCCGCTTGGTTGGCACGTTCGATTGCCCGCCCGGTGGAACACCTCTCAATGGTCGCCAACGAAGTCGCACTCGGAAACTTGGATGTCCAGACCAACATGAAAAGGGCCGGGGAATTGGGATCTCTTCCAGCCGCGATCGACAACATGATCCAGGATCTCGCGAATTCCCGCTCTCGGCTTCTGAAACAAAGCGATGAGCTCGAAATAGAACGTGAAAAAGCGATCCAGGCTTCGCGGGCGAAATCCGAGTTCTTGGCGAACATGAGCCACGAATTGCGAACCCCTTTGACAGGAATTCTCGGGTTCGCCGACGTCATTGCTGACGACATCGAAGACGCCGCGGCACTGGAAGGGCTGGGCGTGATCCGTGAATGCGGCGACCACCTCTTGGAACTCATCAACAACATCTTAGATCTATCCAAGATCGAAGCTGATCAAATGGCGATCGAAGAAATTCGATTCTCCCCGGCACAAGTCATCGAAGAAGTGGTCTCTCTCTTGGGCCCCAAAGTCGATTCCACCAAGATCGCGTTTTCCGTTTCTTATCTTGGGCCGATACCAGAGACAATTCATTCTGATCCAACGAAACTAAAGCAGATCATCCTAAATATCCTCGGCAATTCTCTAAAATTCACCCAGGCCGGAAGCATCGACATCGAAGTTTCCCATGTCGTAGACGGTGAATCCTCGTCGCTGCGGATCGACATCGTTGACACTGGAATTGGCATGACGTCCGAAGTTGCAGCTACGCTCTTCAAGCCCTTCACCCAAGCACACAGCAGTACAACAAGAGAATTCGGCGGCACAGGGCTCGGCTTGTCGATCAGTCGCCGCATGGCTCAGTTGCTCACGGGAGACATTGTCATCGCAGAAACAAGTCCTGGGATCGGCACAAGGTTTTCGATCACTATCGCGACAGGTTCGTTGGAAGGTGTTGCCATCCACGAACGAGAGTTCGGGACATCAGAGCCTCAAGACTCTTGGCGGGACCTCGAAGGTGACGGAAAAACACGACGTTTTGACGGGCTGCGCGTTCTCTTGGCAGACGACAACGGCTACAATCGCCGTCTGATTAGAGCCATGTTGGAGCGAGCGGGGGCGACAGTTTCTCTCGCTGAAAACGGCAAGAGCGCCATCGCCTCTGCCCTTCACGCGGAGGACAAGGAAGAACCCTTTGACGTTGTCTTGATGGACATGAGAATGCCGGAAATGGACGGCTTTTGTGCCACGGAAATCCTGTGTTCGAGAAATTATGAACGGCCCATCATCGCCCTTACAGCGAACGCCATGTCCGGGGACAAGGACCGCTGTCTCAAGTCCGGATGTGTCGACTACCAATCGAAACCAATTGAACGGTCTTCACTTTTTGCGGCGATTGACCGAGCAACAAGGTTAGCTCAGCGCTCATAGACAACGTCAATGAGATCGCCTCTGCAGCCGATATTGGCTACAATCGTTCATCGCGAAACTTCATCTTCAGTTGATTGACGCCACCTTCGAGGAAACTCGTCACTTCCAAACCTGAGTGTTGAAACAAGTGCATCATGCCACGGTTTTCAAAGTGAACCTCGGCGGTAAACCCGCGAATACCATGGGCCATCGCCACGTCGACAAGAACAGCAAAAAGTTGTGCTCCTAGACCTTGGCGTTGCCATTTGTCGTCGACCATGAAGGCGACTTCTGCGAAATTGGATGCGGGATCACGAAAATACTGAGCCACGGCGACGATTTCAGGTTCAAGAGATTTTTCAACATGCTCAAGGACAAGAGCAAGGTTAGACTCATAATCCACATCGATGAAGTCCTGGAGCCGTTCGTAAGGTAGGCTCTTGAGAATCGCCATGAATCTCTGGTTCACCGTCTGATCTGAAACACCGTAGAAGAAATCTTGAATCTTGCTTTCGTCGCTGGGTTTGAGCGGTCGCAAGAAGAAAGACTCCTTCGTTTTGGAAAAGACCTGGCGCTCAATCTCGCGAGGATATCGACCTTGGGGAACATGGGTCCCTTGAAAGACATAGTGCCGCTCTTTCGCCGACTCCAGCAACTCGTCGCGGAATTTTGGGTGAGCAATTGAAATCAGTGCCATCGCTCGCTCTCGAATCGACTTGCCGAGAAGATCGGCGATCCCGTATTCGGTAACGACAAAGCGAACATCACCTCTAGATGTCACAACGCCGGCACCTTCAGTCAATGTTGCTGTGATTCGGCTGATGGTTCCCTTCTTAGCTGTTGAAGGCAGTGCAATGATGGGCCGCCCACCTGGGCACATGGCCGAACCGCGTACAAAATCAACCTGACCACCAATACCTTAGAAGAACTTTGTGCCAATTGAGTCGGCACAAACTTGGCCAGTCAGATCTACTTCAAGCGCACTGTTGACTGAGACCATCTGGTGTTGTTGTGAGATTCTCACCGGGTCATTGATGTAATCGGAGGGATGAAAAGTAAACAGGGGATTGCCATCAATAAAGTCGTAGAGCTCTTGAGAGCCGAATGAGAATGAAGAGGAAATTCGCCCAGAATGAATCGTTTTGAACTTGCCAGTGATCACTCCGGCTTCGATGAGTGGCAGCACACCGTCGGAGAACATCTCAGTCCACAACCCAAGATTCTTCTTGTCAGTCAAGGCCATCAACACAGCATCAGGAATCCCGCCAATACCGAGTTGTAGCGTGCTGCCATCTTCGATCAGTGAGGCAACGTGTTTGCCAATTTCGACTGAAACTTCGTCAGGGTCTGGCGCTCGATGAGTCTTGAGGGGCGCGTCGCTCCATACCCAATGGTCGAACTCGCTCATGGGCAAAAAGCCAGCGCCATGAACAATAGGGACATTGGGGTTGACCTCAGCAATGACAAGATCAGCCGACATGATGCCAGCAAGCGAGACATCGACGGAGACACCGAGATTGACATAGCCATGTTCGTCAGGTGGTGAACACTGGATCAATGCGACATCAACTGGTATGCGCCGCGTGCGGATGAGCGAAGGAATTCGTGACAAGAACACGGGTGTATAATCGGCGCGGCCTTCATGGACCGCTTGTCGCACGTTCGCACCGATGAAGAAGGCATTGTGGCGTAGATGACCGGAAAGCACAGGATCAACATGGGGGGCCTCCCCAAATGTCATGAGGTGTACAATCGTGTTGTCCGCAAAGTGCTTGGCATTTCTGACCAGCGCATCGAGTAGAACCGTTGGTACCGATGCACCGGAACTGACCTGAATGTGTTTGCCCCGC
>JAJRYU010000046.1 GCA_024275615.1 Planctomycetota bacterium | reverse complement strand
GTCAATTTCTTCCTTGTCGCGTGGGGAGGCTCCTTCCAAGTAGAGCTGAAGGAGAGTCTTGGCCTCTTCCCAGCGGTCGAGCTTGTCCATAAGGTCGGCTCGCGCCAGAGCGATCTTCATGGCTTGCCTTGGCTTCTTGTAGTTGGCATTCATGGCTGACAGCCATTTTTCGGCAGCTTCCGGCCCATCACTTGCTTCAAGGCCCTGCGCCGTCTTCTCCAGGGATTCGAAGCCCCATTGAGATTCTGGGTAGTTCTCGGCAATCTCCCGATAGAGTTCTTGTGCCTTTTCCGGATCGCTCGCGAAAGCGGCTTCTGCCATGATCCAAGACACCTGAGGGAGTTCGCTCATGGTTGGGTAGTCGGTTCTGAGATCCTCAGCCAGTTGAGCTACCTCATCCTGGTCGGCGTAGGGCTTGGCGAAGCGCAGGAAATGCGCCAGCCTCTTTTTCTTCGTTTTTGGTTCGACGTCGAGGGGGCGGGAATAGATGCGCCGGAGACGGCCCTTTAGGGACTTTTGAAGCGCTGCCATTTGTGTCGTGCGTTTGCCACGAAGAACCTCGGAGCGATTGAGAAGATGGAAGACATGCTGAAGGGCCTTTTCGTATTCTCCTTCTTTTGCAAAGACCCCCACGACAACCTGAGTCGCCAAAGCCCACTGCTGGGATTCTGGAAAATAAAGGGCAAGTCGCTCACTGGTGGCGCAGCGTTGTTCGTTGGTCGCTTTTGCCAAGGTGGCCAGCGCGTTCAGAAGAGCGCGCTCGCTGAATTTCGCTAGGGGAAATGCCGCGACAAACCGCAAGGCGCGCCCCCGGGCTCGCAATTGTCCAGAGGACGATGGGTCGGCTTGCATCGATTGAATGGCGGCGATGTCCAGTTTTTGTTTCTCTTCATTCACCTGGGCCGCTGCTCGTTGTTGCTGCCATTTTTCTGTTTGGCTGCTGGCTGGATGGTCCTTGAGAAGTAGGTCGAAATCTTGAATTGCCAGAGTGAAGTCGCCGTACTTGGCACGGAGCTCAGCACGAAGAGCAAGGGCTCTAGTCTTTTCGTACTCGCTGGCTCGTTCGTGAGACAACGCTCGGTCGAGAGCGATGATGGCGTGGGCTGGATCGCCAAGGGCTGTGTGAACAAGGCCTTCAAGAAAGTAGGCGGTCACTGCTAAGTCCAAGTCACTGTTGGCGGCGGCGAAATGATGAACATCTTCGGCAAGCTGCAAGAGGTGAGGGGTGGGGGTGGGTACCTCCCGTAGATTCAAGGCCGGAGCCTTGGGAAGTTTTTCCGCACGTTCTTCCAGTTTCTTGAGTTCCGTACGTGCGTTCTTCACCCGGTCCTTGGGCTCCTGTGCCAGTGACAGGCCGGCCAGAACTGCTATGAGTGTTGCCGTAAGCGCTTTTGATCTCATGTTTTATATATTCTCAATGAAACTTCGATGATAGCGGAAAGCCGCCCATTTTTGGAATCCATCAAGGATATCCAAGCTGAGCTCAAAGAAGAGAAGATCCTCATTTTTTTTGTTCTTCCTTCTTTTCGTTACTTGGAACCCTGATGATCGTCTTGGTCTTGAGCGGACGAATGAGGAGAGATTCCATGATGCGGCGCATTCCGGCAATTTTAGTGTTACTTGGGATTCTCCTATCGGTCGTCTCCGCCCAGACACCTCCCAGGCCCGTTCCTAGACCACGTCCCAACGCGGGCCCTCGGCCAGTTCGCAATAATCCTTCACCTCATCCCAAACCTCCGACACCGTCGCGCCGCATTTTGGATCGCCGCCGAGGGCGAGATTCAAGCGGGTCGAAGTCGGGTTCAGGGACCCCGCCTGCTCCCGTTCCAAGCGGTGGTAAGAAAAAAGGAAAGGGCGCTCTCCTTCCCAGCCGCGACGCCATAAAAATCGCCGAAAAACGACTTCGTATTCGGGGGGCACTCATGCGCGGGGCGCGTACCGAAATCTGGAGCGGTGAAGCCACAATTCCAACGGGAACACGGGGAAAATTCACCTCCAAAATCAAGGTAGAAATACGCCGTTCTCGCGACGGTTCACTTGCACAACGGTTCACATTTCAACGGCGGGGAGACCTGCCTGATGCGACACGACTCGTCCGGCGTGATGCCAAGGGCGGGCAAGAATGGTGGGTTTTTCGCCCAGAAGAAAGACGTGCACTCAAGACTGACAGCGCTTCGGCACTGGCGGAATCCGCGATTCGCTTCCAAGACATGACCGAGATGGATTTGATCGCTTTGCGGGCGAAGTTCGTGGCCAAGAAGACGTTGGCCAAGAAAGTCGTGATGATCTACACCGTGAACGCTCTTGCGACGGCTGCCGAACCCACTGTCAAAGTCTACGTACGTAGCGACAACAATTTGATCTCGCGTTTAGAATTCCTCGATTCTGGCGGCCATATACGCCGCCAAGTCTTGTTCAGCCAACCCCGTTCCTTCGGCGTTCAAAAGCGTTGGACCAAGATCGTTGTTCACGATGTTGCGGCGGGCCGTTCAGCGACTGTGATCTTCAAAGAAATCAAGATCAACCCGGACATTTCCGATTTGAGATTCTTGGCGGATCACTTGGGGTCTTAACCTGCCATTCTGGTTGTTTTGGAAGTCAGTTCTTGTCGTTACGATAGTCTCGGTGTCTCCGCGCCTGTTATCATCTGTTAGAGTCTGGTTGCAAGCACGCTGGGGCGCGTATGTCGCGCTAGCGCGTCCTGTGATTGTGCACATCTATCAAGGATGATCATTCGATGGCGCGAAACGGTGTCGGTGCTTCTCACACCACTAAAGCAAACTCCAAGGAACTGGGCATCGCCACACTGACCGCCCTCGGTGTGGTTTATGGCGACATTGGCACGAGTCCTCTCTATGCTATGCGCGAGTGTTTTCATGGGCCTGACGCCGTGGCACTCTCGGAAGCCAACGTCATGGGCGTTCTCTCCCTCATCATCTGGTCGCTCTTGATCGTCATCTGCATCAAGTATCTGGGCATTGTCATGCGAGCAGATAATCATGGCGAAGGCGGAATCCTGGCGCTTTTGGCTTTGGCGGTCGATCGGTCATCCAAGAAAAAGTCAGGGCGCAAGTGGCTTTTCCCAATGGGGCTCTTTGGTGCCGGACTTCTTCTCGGAGATGGCATGATTACGCCGGCGATCTCCGTTTTGAGCGCAGTCGAAGGTCTGCATGTGGTGACACCCGCGTTTGATTCCTATGTTGTCCCCATCGCCTTGGGGATCCTCTTTGGTTTGTTTCTCATTCAACATCGTGGGACGGCCAAGGTGGGGAGTGTCTTCGGCCCGATCATGTTGATTTGGTTTGCGACTCTTGGCGTGTTGGGAGCTGTTGCGCTGATTAAACAGCCTCACGTTCTTCTTGCGATCAATCCTCTCTTTGCCATAAGTTTCTTGGGTGACAATTTTGGTGCCGGGTTTGTGATCCTCGGTTTGGTCTTTCTCGTCGTGACCGGGGGGGAAGCGCTTTACGCTGATATGGGCCATTTCGGAGTGAAACCGATTCGACTGGCTTGGTTTTCTGTGGTGCTGCCGTCGCTGGTGATCAACTATTTTGGCCAGGGTGCCATCTTGTTGAGTGAACCTGAAGCTCGCCTCAATCCATTTTTCTACATGGCACCAACCTGGGCCAAGCTCCCTTTGGTCATCTTGGCCACGGCGGCGACAATCACAGCCTCACAAGCCGTAATAACCGGGGGATTTTCTTTGGCACGCCAAGCCGTTCAATTGGGTTACAGTCCCAGGCTCAATATCGTGCAAACCTCAAGCACGGAGCGCGGTCAGATCTACGTTCCGTCTCTCAACTGGCTGCTCTTTTTTGCGGTCACGACACTTGTCTTGGTATTTCAAACCTCAAGTCACTTGGCGTCGGCTTATGGCATGGCAGTGACAACAACCATGGTCATCACCACTCTTTTGCTCTACATCGTTGCTCGAGAGAAGTGGGGTTGGTCGAAAGGCGTTGCATTGGCATCCATGGGGTTTTTCTTGGTCATCGATCTCTCCTTCTTTTCAGCGAATTTGACCAAGATCTTGGCAGGTGGGTGGATCCCCTTGGTCGTCGGCGCGCTGGCCTTGCTGTTGATGACGACTTGGCGCCAAGGGCGGGAGATTCTCAACCGCCGGATGGCTGCGAAAATGATCCCGGTGGAGGAATTGATCGAGCGCATTAAGCGTGACGACCCCATTCGAGTCACGGATTGTGCCATCTACCTGACTGGGCACCCCAGGGGTGTCCCGGGTGCCCTCGTCCACAATTTCGACCACAACAAGGTGCTCCATGAAAGGATCGGACTGCTTCACATCGTCACCGAACACAAACCTCGTGTGAGATCGGAAAAGAGAGTGGCAATTGAAGACCTCGGTCATGGTCTCTGCAGGATCACTGTTCGATATGGGTTCATGCAACAGCCCAATATCGCACGGATCCTGACTCAGTGTGACAAAAAAGGTGTGCCATTCCCGCGAGAGTCGACGACGTTCTTCTTGAGCCGAGAATCCCTGATGATTGACTCAAGCCGAAGCATGGCTCGTTGGCGCAAGCACCTTTTCGTTTGGATGTCTCGCAATTCGCACGATGCCAGCCGCCACTTCGGTGTGCCCCCAGATCGTGTAGTCGAGATCGGCGTTCAACTCGAAGTTTGAGTGGAATCGGCCACGAACGTTTGTTGCTGGAGAGACGCATATTTGCATGTCGATGGGCTTCGGCTTACAACAGGCCATGTCCAAATACCTCGGTTTCTTCTTTGTCGGCTTAGCAGCTCTGGGACTCCTCCTACCCGGATTGCCCACAACCCCATTCCTATTGTTAGCTGCCAAGTGCTTCTCCAAGTCATCAAAGAAGTGGCATACTTGGTTGCTCAAGAGCCCAGCATTCGGCACACTCCTGCGAAATTGGGAGAGCAAACAGTGTATCACCCTTGGCACGAAGCTCCTCGCCATCGCCATGGTGGTCTTGTTTGGCGGCTACTCGATAGGGTTCGCCATCAGCAATATCTATGTCCGAGTTCTCATTGCCGCGACGCTCATCTACGCATTGATTTTCTTGGCCCGCATTGAGGTTTGTTCCCAACCCCAAGTCGAGGATTCTTGAGTGAACGTCCCTGCGGTCGTGGGTCAGAGACTATCTGCTGCTGGTCGCCCCGTCGTTCCTCCTGGACAGTGATTTGTCCTTGTGTTTTTTCGTTCGGCCGACAATTCAATCTCATGAATATGGTGGGCTGACTGAGAGCGCCGTCTAGGAAATCTATTGGAAGACTTTGAAACCGGAAGAGAAGCACTTCGATTCGTCGCCCTGATGTTGAGACTGCATATATTCCCACCCTTGTTGTGAATTGAGCGAGCGCACGTGTTTTCGGTTCACGTCTACGATTGATCACGACTGGGTTGGCCAAGCAAATTGACGTTCCTATACATGGGTCCCCCTCTATGCCAGAATAGCGCCCATGTCGGGACCAAATACCTTTCGAACCTTCAAACGCAACATCGGTCAGATTCTGCGGCGCTTGCGCTCCCAGCAACCTGAGCGACGCCTTGTCAGTGATCTGAGTGCGCTCGTTCACCAGCTGCGTCGGGCTGCCGAGCTGGAACCCGATGTTGTCGTTGACGTGGTTCTCTATCTCATCGAGACCTTGCCTCCCCAACTCATGGAACTTGATGATCGCTTAGGGGCCATTGAAAGAGGATTCCAGCAGGTTTGTGCCGTTGCCGTGGATCTGATGATTGACGATGTGGATGACCCCGTTGGGATCATCGATCGCTATGACGTCATTGAGCGCATTTTTTGTGCCTGGGTCGCGGACGACACCGGGTTCCTGTCAAACCTCGATGATGTCCTTCTCAATTCGCTCACCGAAAAAGAAGATGAAGATACCTTAGTCCGGATTTGCGTCGAGCACCTCCGCCACATTCCCCTGGTGTTTCCGGCTCCGGCGGGTCAGAAACTGGAACTTGAGCGATCAATCCTGCAATCAGATCGGCACCGAGTTGAGCGCTTACTCGGTGAGGTTCTCTATGACCGTGGTGTCGCCGAGTATTCTGTTCTGGTTGCGGCCGCACATCATCGCTGCACCAATGATGTCATCGATTACATCCGATTCTTGCTCAGGGCCGGCCTCGAAGCGGAAGCTGCGGAAGTGGCGCGGCGGGCGCTGCGAAATCCTGCCACGCTTCGTTTAGGGAAAGTGAGGGAACTCTATGACGGAATCATTTCAAGGCAGGAGGGACGGCAACAACGCCTTGAACAAAACCAAGAGAAGTTTCTCCGCGCCCCATCCGAAGAGAATCTGGAGAACGTTCTCGCCCTCGTCGATGAAGAGGACCGAGAAAGCCATGTTCGTGATATCGTTGGGCAACTAGAAAAGAACGAGAATTTTCTCGATTTGGCGTTCCAACTTTACTTACATGAGGGATTGACCTTAGAGGCCGATGCTCTTGTTGTGACTCGGCCCTTGGATCCCTACATTTTGGCGCAAGCCGCTGATCTTCTGATCGACACCGATACCCTCAAGGCTGCTGGTTGGCTTGTTGTCGCGGCTCATCACCTAATGAAAAAAGCACGCTTGCCTCAATACCGCTTAGCGGCCGAGTGGTTGGAGACCGTGCGTACGGTTTCCGAAGCCATCGGCCAGTCTGCTGCATTTCGGCGAACGCTTGATGCTTTCAAGGATCGCTACCGTCGGCGAACCGCGCTTCTGAGAATTCTTGACGAAGCGGGACTTTGACACTCACGGGTAGGCGCGTATTCTTCGTGTGATTGAGGGACTGTTTCCAAGAAATCGAAAGAGATGACTTGGAGGGCATGTCCATTTCTTCCGGAATTATCGCCATATTGGCTCTTATCGTCTTAGGCGTTTGGCCCCCCAGCGTCGTGGGCGGAAATCCCATCCCGGACACAGCTCCAAGAGAGATCCGAACCAGTCATTTTGTGCCCCGGATCCATGTCCAGTTTACCAACGGCCAACCCGCCCCAGTCAAAGTTTGACGGTCCAACTTCTTCCCAACTGAATCAAGCCGATGATCAGTGCATCAATAGGCCTAACTGTTGGATGTCGTCGTCGGGAGACGTTCGGTTCCATTTTTCGTAGCCGCAGGTCTCGCAGCGATGCAAAATCATGATGCCCTTTTTGCCATCATTCTTGACTTTGACGGGCGCCATGAGGCCACCACACCCGGCGGCTCGATCTCCAGGTTTCACGTCAACATGGACGCTGTGCAGGCATTCCGGGCAGTGGTTGGTGTAACCTGAGCCAGAAACAGGGGTTCCGCAGAAATGGCAATCGAAGTCTTCGATAACGCGCTGAAATTGGCGTCCATCTTGGCTCATTGGCACCTTTCCTTCATTCTAGCCGCCTCAGGCAATCGCGGTTGTCCTTTTCTCGTCGAACTCAGACAAGGACTTCGGTAGGCTGTGCGATGTCCAAGGATAGATGTTTTAGGAAACAAGTCGAACCATGTCTCGTCTTTTGCTTGAAATCTCAGAGCCCGGGAAACGCCCTCGGTGTATCGCGCTCAAGGCTGAACTCGCTATCGGCCGCAACGCCGGAAACGACGTTGTCCTCGATGATTCCAAGGTCTCTGGATCCCATGCGACGATTATCGAGCGTGATGGGGCGTTCTTCGTTGTCGACAACGGCAGTTCCAATCATACCCACATTTTTCAGGGGCCAAGCCTAAGTCAAGGCGAAGAATCGGCACTGGAACCGGGCCTGCGTTTCATGATCGGTGATGTTGAGTTTCGTGTGACTTCCGAAGAATCGAGTCCGGTTGACCCAACGGCCGTTCCGGTGGTGCCCAAGAGTGACGCACCGAGGAATCAGGAATCGCCTCTCGAATTGCCCCTCGATGCGGCGCACCGTGGTCCGGTCTTGGCGCCCCATTCGGGACTGGCCCCAGGTCGCGGAGACGAGCCTCGAACATCGGAGGATGAGTTTCCTGATTTCGACACCGGTATGTTGCAAATGAACTCCGGAAAGTCCCCTCAAGCAGAGCCGGAATCAACGATTATTTCGACACCAGATTCGTTGACCCCCCAAGAGGATGTACCTTCAGAAGCGACTAGCCCCGCCCATTCCGAAGACAAGACGTCCGCGAGTCGGAGTCCTTTTGCTGACGCCGAGTCGCCCGAGAATTCTGAAGACAAAACGAGGGGGTTAGATCTCTTGCCACTGAAGGAGCCGAGAGCTATCGGCGAATCTACAACCGAGAAACACAAGGGACCCGATCCTGACGAAGAGACTATTTTGTCGGCGCCCCCAGTTAGCCCGGTCTCGGAAGATTCAACAGAAAAGGTGGCTCAGGGCTCGTCGCCAGAATCGACTGAGATTGTAGCTCCCAAGAATAGACCAATCACATCGGAGGGCACAACAGATCAAGTTGTTGTCGATCAGATCATTGATCCCGACGGGGCCACGGTGTTGTCGCCCTTTATTTCTGCTCGAGCCGCCACAACCGGCCCAGTCATACGACCTGATGGGGAGGCGACGCCGGAGCCCACCGTGCTCAGTGAAGCGCGGCCAAAATTGGGGACAGCAGAACGTTCCTTTGCTTCAGAGTCCACGAAAGCAGTGCCACCAGGAGGTGCCATCGAACAGCGTTTCGCCATGATGGTTCCGCGCCTCGTTTTCTGCGACTCTCGTTTTAGATTCGTTTGCAAGCTAACGAAAGACAATTTCACCATTGGCCGCGCGAGTCGATCATCAGGTGCCAGCGCCGATTGTGCAATCGATCATCCCACGGTGTCCGCTGTACATGCGGCTGTCCTTTACCGTGACGGACGTTTCTTTCTGGAAGATCGTGGTAGTCGCAATGGCACAAGCGTCGATGGCAATGATCTCCAGACCATGACCCGCAGCCAAATCAAGGTAGACACACGCATGCGGATTGGCATGGTCGAAGCTCTTTTTCTTG
>JAJRYU010000565.1 GCA_024275615.1 Planctomycetota bacterium | reverse complement strand
TACCGTTTGCCAGCGCCCAAGCCAACGATCTTGATCTGAAAGACAATCAGGGCGTCCTAGTGATCACTGGCTCAAACATGTCCGGCAAAAGCACCTTCCTAAAAATGTGCGGACTGAGTCAGCTACTCGCACAATGTGGCGCACCCGTGAGGGCACATTCCATGACCACGTCCTGCCACTTGCTCCACACCGACATCAACGTCCAAGATTCTCTTGACGACGGTCGAAGCTATTTCGCCGTGGAAGTCGAGCGGATTAAAGACGTCTTAGACGATCTTGAGAGTCCGCTCCCGACTTTGTCACTATTGGACGAAATGTTCCGTGGGACCAACACGAACGAAAAAGTGGCCGCGGGCATTGAAGTCACGAAATGGATTGCATCACGAGGTGGAAAGGCCCTCGTGGCCACCCACGACCAACCCTTTACACAGTTGGAAGGTGGCCAAAAACTGGGAATTCGCAATTTTCATTTCACTGAGGAAATACGTGAAGGCAAGATGGTCTTTGACTACAAGCTGCGCCGAGGACCAGCCCGTAGCAGCAACGCAATCCGAGTCTTGGGGCTCGTTGGTTATCCAGAAGCTCTGGTCAAAAACGCATTAGAGAATGCACAAAAGCATGACTGAAACAAACGAACGAATTATTAACGGCATCAAGCTCCATCTATCAGAACCTGTCGATTCCGAACACGTGTGGATCGGTCAGAGCGAGATATTGGAGCAGCTCTTGGCGTGTTGGCTTGTTGTCGACGAGAAAGATCAACCGTTGTCGCCGCGAATCGTCGGCCTACCTGGAATGGGAAAGACCACACTGGCAATGGCTGGGGCTGGGGAACGCAAACAGAATCTCCACATCTTCCAGTGCACGGCGGACACCCGTCCTGAGGACCTACTCGTGACACCTGTATTGGCGGGCGATGGCAAGATCAGCTACCACGCTTCAGCCCTTGTCACTGCCATGCTCACAGGTGGCGTTTGTGTCCTTGACGAAGGCAACCGCATGAACGAGAAAAGCTGGGCATCCCTAGCTCCACTTCTGGACCATAGGCGCTATGTTGAGTCCATCATTGCCGGAATCACAATCCACGCGGAAAGGGACTTTCGCTGCTGTGTAACGATGAATCAGGACGAGTCGACTTTCGAGATTCCCGACTACATTCTATCACGTTTGCAGCCCACCCTTGCTTTGTCTTACCCCACAAGAGCTGATGAACTTTCAATCATTAACTACCACTTGCCCTTCGCTGATGCTGAGATGATGGAACTGACAGTCGACTTCTTGCAACAAGCACACAGTTTGAATCTCGACTTTTCCCCGCGTGATGGCATCAATCTTCTGCGCTACGCCCTTAAGAGAAAAGCACAACGAGCAGAACATCCTTTGGCGAAAGACGAACTTTGGCGAGAAGCCGTCATGCGTGTCCTGGGCGATGACGCTCTTGATCTTGAAGACATGGCGGGGAAACGCCAACAAGTTTTGGGAGCTGAGAGTCTACCCCATGGATTTGCTGACTTCTTTTTCGGCAGCGACGATCCTCTACGCCCAGACGACGACGTGGAATTCGACGAGGAGGATTTCGAAGATTGAACAAGGGCACCAAAGATCATGCTGTTTTTCAACTGAGTCCCCGACTCAGGGTTATGCCTATCGTCCACGGGAGCGCCGATTTCGCTTTGGCCGTTCGTGATGAACTTTTGGCGAAAAGGCATGATTGTTTTGCAGTCCCCTTGCCCAGTTCTTTCGCCTCTCAGGTCCTCTCCGCGGTATCCAACTTGCCAACGATCTCCGCTGTTGTCCAAAGTTGTGGTGACGATAGCCAACGCTTTAGCTACATCCCCATTGATCCCTGCCAAGGAGTGATACGTGGCCTGAGGAGCGCATTGCAAGAGCGAATCCCTTGCGCGTTCGTCGATATCGAATGCCAAGACTTTCAACCAGAAGGGGCTATTTTTCCTGACCCTTATGCTCTTAAGTCACTAAGTCCGGAACAATTCGCCATCGCTGTCATGGCAGCGAATCCCACTCCCGCAGCCGATTCGCAGCAGGACCGTCGCATCCGGCACATGGCATTTGAACTTCACAAGCTGGAGCTCGAAAAGAAACACATTCTCTGTGTCTGCTCGGTCTTGGATTGGCCTTGGCTCATCGATGCCTACCGCGAAAGGAAGACCTACCCCGAATCGGTCAACTATTTCGCCCCCATTGAATCTCATGTCGTCGACCGTGAGACCTTGACGTTCCTGCTTTCCGAATTGCCATTCATCACGGAACTCTATGAAAAAATGCGATCAGGATTTGATTCTGAGTCGTCTCTGTCTATTGATGGCATCAAAGAACTTCTCTTGGAAGCACGGGACCGCATGGTTGCCAAGCGACCAAAATCAAAAAACAGACTGTCAACAAAGCTGTTCGCGACATACCTCCAATATGTTCGCAACTTGACCCTCATCAGGCGGCGTCTCAAGCCAGATTTGGTTACTCTCATCGAAGGCGCCAAACAGGTTTTTGGTGACGACTTTGCCATTTGTCTGCTCGAAACTGCTACGAGCTATGAACGGCAACCTGTGCTTGACGCGGTCGCTTTGCGGATGGCTCCCGGGATGGCTGACATTCCCCATCACGGCCAATTCGAGATGGTCAACCGTCTCCCAGGTCAAGACTATTCTTGGCGTTCAATAGAACTGAAGAAAGAACCGGAACCAGAGCAACGGGAGCGATGGGAACAAGTCTGGGATCCTCACAAGCAATGTTCTTGGCCCCCAGAAGACTCTCGCATTGAAAGTTTCAATAGCCATGTTCGGCAACAAGCCAAGGAGATGCTCAATCAGGACTTAGCCCGTGTAGAGGAGTTCACTTCGTCGATGAAAGACGGTTTGGACATGCGCGAGACCTTGAGGAACTGGCACACAGGAAAACTCTATGTCCGCGAATATCCACCGGCAAGAGGGACTGTCGAGATCGTTGTGTTCTTGTTCGATGTTCCTGCGGATCCTGACAAATATCAATGGCGCACAACTTGGTTCGCTGAGCATCAAGAAGAATCGACGCTGGTGTTCTTTGCCACTGATTATCACGACAATATGCTGGGGCCTGGTGTTGCACAGGCTCGCTACGGTGGAGCGTTCTTTCTTTTTCCACCGCGACCGATTCCAGACATCTGGAGTGACCCAATGTTGGCTGAATGGACAACACTCGAAGAACGATTGTTGGCCGGAGCTTTCCTCCATTCAGAAGAGCGGCATGTTTGCATCGTTTCCCCAGGGCCTTTGAAAGCATCCTGGCGCCGAATGGCGCGCCGATTCGGCAAGGTGCCTCTCCATTTGCCACTGGGTCGGTTTTGCCAAAGTACCGTTGCTCGGCTGGGCAACTTCCACGTTCTCGATGCTCAGGAAGTTCGCAGCTATGCTGCCAAGTTCATTCGCAACTTGGATTAGCGAGCAAGAAATACCTGCGAAGATGGCCGCATTTCGTTGTCTTTGAATATTCAAACGGACTCTCGGTGAATCGAAGAGAAGACCATCCGTATCGGGCAGCGCAGGAACATGAATCGTGAGCACATTGCCCACAATCTCGCGAACAAGGCGGACTAGGCGAAGTACGTTGGGATGTAGTGATGCAACATGCGCTCCCACCATGGCCAATCGTGCTTGACATCGAGACCCCAGAGGTCGAGGTCAACGGGAATCCCCTTGTCTTCTAAGGTTGCCGCCATTGCCTTGGAGTAGTCTGGATTTTCATAATCGCCTTGCCCCGTCACGATTGTAATGCGCGTGGCGCGAATTTTTTCGAGCAACTCCTCATCTACGAGATTGGGAACAAACTCGATTGGATTGTTGAAGTAGACATTCTCGTCGTGATAGCCATCGCAGCACGAACGAATGTCGTAACAACCCGACATGGCAATAGTCCCAGAGAATTGTTCTGGGTGCTTGAGGAGCGTGTTCATGGCGTGGAAGGCACCGAAACTAGCTCCGGTGGTGGTGATACCGATCCCTGGGGTTTCGCAGGCGTCTTCGATATAGGAGACAACTTCCTCACTGACGTAGCGATCGTACGCCACTTGAAGTCTCGCTCGTTCCGCTGGTTCAATTTCCTCATTCAACCATGCGTCTTTGTTGACACTGTCGATGGAAAAAACGCTTACTAAACCGCCGTTGATATAAGGCTCAATGGCATCAATAAGTTTGAATCGTTCATACTCGAGATAGTCAGCCGCCGCAGTTGGAAAGAACAAAAGTGGTGCGCCTGTGTCGCCGTAACGGACGATCGGCATTTCTTTGCTGAGATTCGGGCTTTGCCACTTGTCGATTTTCTTCTGCATGTTCAGTTGCCTTTCTTAGGTCCTGGTTTTTTCCAACCTTTGCGGTGAGGCCGATAGCCCGATGATCGACCTTGAGATCCAACCATCTCATCGGCTCCACGGCGGCGCGCCAAGATGGCTTCCCGCGGAGGATTGAGAGGTATTAGACACTCGCAACCGTCGCCAATGAGATCGCTTCTTTTGGCTTCCTTTAGGACCTGCCTAACTTCGAAGTAGTTTTCAGGTTTGAAGAACTGAAGCAGAGCCCGCTGCATTTTTCGGTCTTTTAGCTTGCGAGCAACCTTGATGGGTTTCATTGATTGCGGGTCCAAGCCGGTATAATACATGGCCGTGGCCATGTCCATGGGGCCGGGGATGAAGTCTTGAACGGCGTCCGGCCGAAGCCCACTTTTCTTGAGATACAGCGCCAACTCGATCATCTCTTCAACGCCACTGCCCGGATGCGAGCCAATGAAGTAAGGAACAATGAACTGCCTCTTGTTGGCTTTCTTGCTCGCCTTCTCAAATGCCCGAACGAATCCGTCGAAGTCCTCGACAGTCGGTTTGCGCATGGCCTTCAAGACGTCCGGATGGGCGTGCTCAGGGGCCACTTTGAGAATACCACCGACGTGATGGTTGGCCAGATCGCGCACGTACTCCGGATCTCGTTGCGCCAAGTCAGTACGGATACCGCTGGCCACAAATACTTTCTTGACGTGTTTCTTTTCCCGCACTGAGCGCATCAACTTCTTGAGTGGCCCGTGGTCAGTTCCCAAAAGTACACAGATTGTCGGATGTACACATGACTGTCGCCGGCATTTGGCCTCGACTTCTGGTCGAGTACAACGAAGATCGTACATATTCGCAGTTGGGCCGCCAATATCAGAGATAACTCCAGTAAATCCCTTCGTGCCCTCTAAGCGATCGACTTCCTTTTCGATTGACTCTGACGAGCGCGATTGCACGATGCGGCCTTGGTGAGCAGTGATCGAACAAAAAGAACAGCCACCGAAGCATCCGCGCATAATGGTGATGCTGTTTCTAATCATCTCCCAAGCGGGGATTCTTGCTGCGCCATAGGTCGGATGCGGGCTGCGTGCGTACGGAAGATCATAGACGTCATCCATGCCTTTTGTGGAAAGGGGCAACGATGGCGGGTTTTGGACAAGAATTCTCTCTCCGTGCCTTTGCAAGAGCCGCCTTCCATTAAACGGATTGCTCTCGTGATGGAGAATAAACGTCGCGCGGGCGAAAGCACGCTTGCAAGCTTTCACTTCTTCGAAAGACGGGAGTTCCTTGGTGTCGTCGCTTGGTGTCCCAGCTTCATACATGCTCTTCGGCATGGGCACGAGCTCCTCATTTTTGCCCATGAGGTAGGTAACTCCACGCATGTCACGAAGATCACGAACGGTTCCACCTTTTTGCAGACGCTGCGCCACTTCAACGATCTGCGCCTCGGCCATGCCATAGATAACGACATCGGCCTTGCTGGAAATCAGGACCGAGGGTTTCACAGTATCGCTCCAGTAGTCGTAATGGGCGATCCTTCGCAAAGACGCCTCGACACCCCCGGCGATCACGACTGATCCGGGAAAAGCCTCGCGACAACGTTGAGCGTAGACAGCAGTGGCCCGGTCTGGGCGGCGGCCCGCTTTCCCATCGGGAGAATAGGCGTCGTCCGACCTCGGCTTCTTGTTTGCCGTGTAATGATTGATCATTGAGTCCATATTGCCAGCAGAGACCGCGAAAAAAAGCCGCGGTCGCCCCAGAGTCCGAAAGGCCTCGGCATCGTGCCACTCTGGCTGGCTTAGGATACCGACGCGGAATCCTGCCGCTTCGAGATTGCGTCCTAAGATGGCCATAGCGAATGACGGATGATCGACGTAGGCATCGCCAGTGACAAAAACGATGTCGAGTTCCTCCCAGCCACGCTCGTCCATTTCGGAACGAGACATGGGTAGATGAGCAGGAGATCGATCTAGTGCGGACGATTTGGCCATAGTGGTGTATGTTAACCAAAGCTACCTCGCGAAGAAGAGCGGGGTAGGACCTTTCCATCTTGTTGGCAGACGATTGCACAGAGGCTTCCTTTGATGGCATGGTCGGGTAGGATCACTGACGAAACATCCGAGGGATCTCCTTCGCGAGTGATTCCTTAAGTTCTTCCCTTGTGTTCCAGAGGGCACCGTGACAGACGCAGGTACGTTAAAGCATGAGTGGGTGGCTGTTTTCATCCTCGGATTCTCGATCACTGTGGGCTTGTGGCAGGTTCTTCTCACAGCCTCCCATGAGGCCGAGCGCCCTGCCTCCCACTGGGACAACCCGGCATTCGACCAATTGGCGAAAGCTCTGGGTTCTGTCGAATCGGCGGTTTTTCTTACCGATGAAGAAGGTCGCCCGACAGCAAATGGTCGCATTCACTCCTGCCAATTCGCCATTATTCCTGCGCGCCTGATTGTCAAGACTGACTGGGATTCGTTTTTTGCTGAAATGGACCGAGGAGCTTGGTGCATTTATGACGCCGCCAATCCTAAGTCAATCGACAAGGCACGTGCCCAATTGGAAGCCTGGTCCATCGACAGCAAGAGAACGATGTCATTCCAACGCTTCGGCCCCAACCTCGCCTTGTTTCGATCCCGGCCAAAGGTGACCGAGGACAATCGATGACCCCGATACTAATCAGCTTGATGACTTGGGTTTGGGGGATTGTGCTGGCGATCATGATTCGGCGGCACCCAGAAGATTCGTGGCTTGAAATGGCCATCAAGGGTGTGACATTAGCCCCCCTTACAGGCCCGGGCCTCTTGTCGGTCTCTTGGTTCTTCGCCGTCTATCTTGGCAAGGCTTCGCTCACCCTTTTTGTCCTGGTGGGAATAAGCACGATTCTCGCCATCGTTGCCCGACGTCAACGCCCTCGGATAGGCTTGCACTGTCCCCTTGGTGATTCCAAGTGGCTGCTCTTGCCAATGATCGCCGGCGTCTTCCTGACTGCTGTGTCACTCTATCTCGACCAAAGACATGGTCGAGGAGGTGCTGACGCAATGGCCATCTGGAATTACGCCGCGCGTTTCTTGCACCGTGCACAGGGTGACTACAGCGCGCTCATGCCTTCTTTGGATCCGTCCCACCATATGGACTACCCACTCTTCTTCCCCGCCGCGATTGCTGGTCAATGGTATTTCGCCGGAGAAGAAAGTTGGACGATCGTTCAATGGACCCACGTTGGGTTTATCTTGCCAATGGGAACCTTGTCTTTTGAAATCCTCCGCGCGTCTCGCTCGGCCTTGGTCGCGGCTCTCGGCGCGACCGCCTTGCAAATGACACCCGCGTTGTTGATCTGGAGTCAACGACAATACGTTGATGGACATTTGGCCTACGCAGTTCTGGGTGCGACCTTCGCTCTCTCATCTCTGACCGACTGTAAACGTCCGTCTCAATTCTCTCCTTTGACAACGGGTCTGTTCTTGGGGTCATTGCCTTGGATCAAGAATGAAGGCATCCCACTGCTCTTGCTATTACTGGCTTTGTTCGTATGGCACCATTGGCGACGAAAGCCAATGAGAATCCAGAGACGGACAATAATCGCCATGCTGGTCGGCGCCTCGTTCTTCCTCATGGCCCACCTAGCATTCAAACAGAATTGGTCTATTGCCAATGACCTGATCCTACGAGGACGTGAATCATTGGTTGAGTATCTTTCTTCCTGGCATCGCTGGCGAACAGTCCTTCTAGCCTACGCTGGCGAATTCAATCCCTTGATCGCCCTATCACGACAGCGTTGGGCCGGATCACTCTTAGCAACCGTCTTGTTGTTCTTGGTCGGGGCCTTTCGTGGCGGTTGGCGACAGGATCCAACCCTGTGCTTCCTCATGCGTTTCATGTTGCTGGCATGTTGCGGTTGGCTTTTGGTTTATGCGATTACCCCACAAGAACTGAATTGGCATTTGACGACATCTATGAACCGTCTAGTTCTCCAGATTTCGCCGACGTTTCTTGTCACGAGTGTTCTCTTCGCGACAAGAGCGAGATTAGCAAAGCACCCTCAAACATAGCGTTAAGGGCAGTTTGTCGGGTTTGTGAAGCAACGGCAGCGCTCTTTCGTGTTCAAGAATCACGACAAGAGATGCACTACGAACACCATTCGGATTTATTGCAATGAAACGAAAAAGAAATGGAAAATAGTGAGACAGGGCGCGCAAAAAATATAGGATCGCTGACGCTCATGATGGGTAGGACTTGGCGACAAGGACTACCAGTTTTGCCACTTCAACAATAATTCGACATAGGAGATAACCTCATGAAGAGGTCTTTCTTGGCGACTGCCGCTTTGGTTGCCGTGTTTGCGTTTATCGCCAACACCGCCACGGCTCAGCAAACATTCCTGAATGAGGACTTTTCGACCGCTTTCGGTACGGCAAGTCCCAACTGGAGTATCTTCCTTCTCTCTGGTAACGACAACAACGGCGCGGGCGCTTGGCGCTTCGACAATCCGGGCAACCGTCCGAACGCTGCTCCTTTTGCGATTCCCTTCGCAATGAGTGACTCTGACTTTGCTGGTGTCACTGCGTACAGCTCCGCCATGGTTTCCAACCAATTCGACTTCTCGACTGCAGCTCAAGTTCTTCTGGACTTTGACTACATCTTCCGCCAACTTGGCGCGTCTGGTACTGTCGAAGGTTACGATGGAGCCGCTTGGAACATCATCGCAACATTGAGCGACAACTACGTCTTTGCTGGTACCCCAACAGCCGTTTCCTTTGATGCCACAACAGCCATGGGTGGATCCAATAAGGGTCGCCTTCGCTTCGTGCACACTGGCAACTTTGACTGGTGGTACGGTGTTGACAATATCAACATGTTCGAGCCTGCACCGACAGATGTAGCTTGTGTTGCAATTACAGCTCCTGTGATTGATCCAACCAACTGCTTCAACTTCTTGACAACAACCGAAACGATTGGTGTTGATTACTTGAACAATGGTT
>JAJRYU010000564.1 GCA_024275615.1 Planctomycetota bacterium | reverse complement strand
AGTTCACATTGCTCATATCGGTCACGCGAACTCAGACGAAGGAGCTGAGGATCTTCCGGAGTTTCTCGTCGGGACGAAGCAACTGCTCGTCTGTGGACCTGCAGTCCTTTCAGGGTTCTCAACGAAAGACTGTAAGCAAGGGCTTTCGTTCGCTAAGGGCCATCTTCCACGCTTCTTGCAAGTCGGCGAGCCAAATGTCATCCACAAGGATACGGACGGGCTCGCGCGCTGCCTCCTCTTCGAGACTGGAGAACGCATGCGCGCCAAAGAAAAACGCCAAAAGTGTCGCCCCGATCAACAACTTCATTTGTTTGTCTCGCCTTCTTCGTGAGCTTGAGGTTGACCAAGGTCCAAAACACTCAAACAAGTGTCATTTCACATCTCAAGGAATACGTCTTGTGGCGCCACTGCAAGACATGGCGGATCACAATCATCGACATCAAGCATGAAATGCTCGGCTCAAGCACCAACAAGTCTTAGGATATCTGTGTAACTCAAAATGCCGCGCAACTCGCTGCATTCCATGACCGGAACACGCCTCGTACCCGTCATCCGCATGAGGGCTAGGCATTGATCCAAGGGCATGTCGGTTTGGACCGTAACCAAAGGGCTCGTCATGTGATCACAGACCAAGAGTTCTTCCAAGACCTCGGCCCCTGTATCCGCCAAAATCTGCACAACGTCTTTGCAGGTGATGATACCGAGGCTCCTAAGCTCTGAATCAACCTCAACAATCAAGGAGTGACAATGCGCTTTGGTCATGACACGGGCCGCTTCACGTAAGGTCATGTCTTTTGAAATCGTGATACAAGGTGAAGTCATGACCTCCACAGCTTTCATGGAAGTAATCGGTTTCATCGCAAGTCCTCTTCAACTACATGACGGGCCGTTGTATCAAAGCGAAAACGCTTGGCGACCTTCGTTTCTAAAATTCGGTACTCGAATTTTCCAAAGACCAAAGTGGTGCCGCCGTGTGCCTTGCCAATCTCGACACTGGCTTCCTTCAATATGGCCCTGCTCGTTCGTCGCAGCTGCAAACGAAGTTCATTGAGACCACCTTTGCGGCGCGATTGGGCACGCACAATCTTAGCGCCAATGCCAATCCCCTTGGCGGCCACATGGCTCTTCACCCGAAGCCGTTCGGATTTGTTTCCCTGTAGTTCTAGATCGCGGATTTGACGTTCAAGTAGCCAGGGACAGCCCACAACAACACGTGTCGCAGCCCCCGCTTCAGAGCCCGTTTCGCCAATTATGACTGAAGAAAGGGCGAGAATCGATCCGCCGCGCAGACGCCCCCCCTTCTTGCCGTCACCGATCTGAGAACTCTCGCAACGAATCTGACAATCGACGGCGTCTTTTTCGATCAAGACCCGTCCTTCAGACTCAATGCGCGCTCCCTGGGCTCTTTTCGCCGCAACACCATCCCGGCCAAAGACCTTTCGTCCCGAATCTAGGTCGCCGTAAATACAACCACCGATCGTCATGGCCGCACCGGCTCGTGCCTCCCCGGAATTGAGATGCCCAGTCACAAAAAGAGCGCTACCAACTTCTACTTTGAATCCCACTTCAACGTCACCCTTGACGACAAGACTGCCTCCGGAATGCAGATTGCCACAGCTCATGTCAACTGGTCCCTTGTGCTCCACGCAGTCGTCGACATCGATGAACTTGTTCTCCACATAGACTACAACGCCAGATCGCGTCGCTCGGACTTCGCCATCGTCATCCATTTCCACACCTCGCCCAAGTCTCGGCAAAGGATCAACGAGCTTCCCGGGGAGAATCTTCTGGCCGAAGACATCGATTCCCGATTTCCCTTCGATTGGTGGACGATATGTTGCAAGGAACTCACCAGTTTTGGCCGGAACCATGGCGAACTGCTCGGTATAGTCGATTCTTCCATCACCAAAGACCTTGCCGGGCATCTGCTCGGTTTCGAAAAAGACATCAAATTCCCCCGCAATCGGCTCCACAGGTGCTGTCCCTTCAGCAATCACAAGGCGACACTCAAAGTCGTAGAGAGAAGTCTTGGCGGATAGATCGGCGATGGCTTCGTTTTTCAAATTGTGGACGATGCCAAAGCTTGCGATGAGAGCCCCTATGTCAATTTCTTCGAGTGGTTCATCGGCATTAGCCGCCACGACGATTAGGCATGCCTCTAGTTTGTTCGCTGAGACCTGAATGGAGGCTCTTTCAACCATGGTGTCATTATCGGCCGAATGTGGCTCAGGTCAAGGGCAGGCTTGTATCTCCACGTTCTGGCTCACCATACCAAGGATCGTCGACAACAAGCTGCCTTAGTCCTTCAGGAAAACGTCCTTGAAGACCGGCATACTCCTCACGTCCCTCTTCAGAAGGTATCCAAGGGTGAAGATACAAGACCCTTTTGACACGCGCCTGAAGCATTTCCTTGATGCATCCGAAACAAGGTTGCATCGTGGTGTAGAGATCGGCACCCTCGACAGCGATGCCGAATCTGGCTGCTGACAAAAGAGCGTTCTGTTCAGCATGCACACAGATACATAGATCGTAAGCCTTACCCTTGGGATAGCGTTCCCGATCTCGACAGCGATGACAACCACCATCGAGGCAGTTCGTCATTCCGGAAGGTGTGCCATTGTATCCAGTCGAAATGATGCGGTCATCTTTGACGACAATGGCTCCAACGCGACTCCCTTGGCAGTTAGCACGAGCCCGAACGGCGAGGGCGATTCCCATGTAGTACTCCTCTCGTTTCGGAGGAACGGCAGGAATGTCTTTGTTTTCCATTTGCGATTGTCACCTGTGATGGAATTGCAAACCTTGGTATCTAAGCGGCTGCCGAGAATCATGTTCAAAAAAGTCCGCGAGCGCAAAAAGACCCTGAGATGCGCGAATCCGGGACAGTCACTTAGACGGCGATGAGAAGCCCCTGGGCTATTCCTAACAACATGGACAGCACTAAGTCGATCGGTAAATACTTCTGACATATCGCGCCAAATTCTTCAGTTCTTCCTCTGATTCGAGTGCGGCATGGCTGGACACAATGTCGAGATCGTCTAAGCTGATGGACTCTACCGACCTTTCTCCGGAGGACTAGCCATGTTGCGCCGTTGTCAGTCAAGTGAGTTTCTTTACCTCATGAGTGTTCTGGGCCTCCTCTTCGCCTCTCCCACCCTGAACGCGCAGGACGGCTATCGACGTCCACCAGAAGAAATTGTCAAAATTCTTGAAGCTAGTCCCACACCATCCGTAACTCTCAATCCCACAGGGACCACCATGCTGCTCATTGATCGTGCCAGCATGCCACCCATCAGCGATCTTGCCCAACCCATGTGGCGCCTCGCGGGAGGGCGTTACAACCCCAGGACCAACGGCCGAAGCGGGTCGAGGACATTCACGGGACTTTCGATCAAGGACATCGCCACCGGAAAAACACGACGCATCTCTCTGCCCTCAAACCCTAACTTGAGCATGCCGTCATGGTCCCCCGACGGAAACCTTTTTGCGTTCACGGTGACTCGGCCGACACATATCGAGCTCTGGGTTGGTGACGCACGAACTGCCACGGCAAAGAGAATCACTGAGGGCCATTTGAATGGCACGACGAGAAGAAGTATTCAGTGGATGCCGGACGGCTTACATCTTCTTTGCCAATTCGTTCCGGAAGATCGCGGGCCCATGCCAAAAGAACCTGTCGTACCTTCCGGGCCAGTCATCCAACAAACGAAGGGGCGTGTTGCTCCTGTTCGCACGTATCAAGATTTGTTGCAAAATCCTTACGATGTGGCGCGATTCGATTGGATCTTGCAATCTCAAGCTGCCATCGTGAACGCGCGAGATGGCAAGCGCACCAATATCGCCAAACCGACGGTCTGGAGCGGCCTCAGTGTCTCGCCGAACGGCGAGTTCATGTTGTCGACTCGCCTAAGAAAACCCTACTCCTACTTGGTGACCGCTCGTTCTTTCCCCGACACTGTCGAAATTCTCACGGTGAAGGGAAAACGTGTCCGCCAGATGGCAATGCGTCCGCTTCGTGACGAAATCCCCATCGGCGGAGTTTCCACCAGTCGGCGCTCAATCTCTTGGTGTCCAACAATGCCAGCGACACTCACTTGGGTTGAAGCCCTTGACGGTGGCGATCCAAAAAGAAAAGTGATTCATCGCGATAGAGTTCTTGCTCTTTCAGCCCCCTTCGCCGGCAAAGCGAAAACGGTCCTGCAAACCGAAAATCGCTATCGGGGCATAAGCTGGCTTGAAACCGAAGGAATGGGCCTCGTCAGTGACTATGACCGCGATCGGCGTTGGACCCGCACCCGGCTCTTCGACATGAACAAGGCCGGTATTCCAACCAGGCTCATCTGGGATCGCAGCACCCAAGACATTTACAGTGACCCAGGCCGCCCGGTCTCCAAAAGTCTGGAAAACGGTCGTCGGGTCATCGGTGTCAAAAACGGTGCAATCTTCCTGGCTGGCCGAGGTTCATCAAGAAAAGGTGACAGGCCATTTTTAGATCGATTGATGCTCGCAACGCTCAAGACAGAACGGATATGGCAATGTGCTCCAAAATCCTATGAGTCATTCGTTTCCTTTGCTGACAACGATCCGACAAAAATCGTCACCCGCTTCGAGACGAAGGTCATTCCACCAAACTACGTGCTTCATGATCTGCGCACCAAGAAGAAGCGCAACTTGACAGATTTTGCAGACCCAGCCCCTGAGTTGAGATCCGTCAAGAAACGCCTGGTTAGGTACAAGCGTGATGACGGAGTCGAACTATCCGCGACACTTTATTTGCCCATTGGCTATGTAGCTGGCCAGCGTGTACCTCTGATCGTCTGGGCCTATCCCCGTGAATTCAACAATCCCAAGAACGCCGGGCAAGTCAGCGGTTCACCCTATCACTTCACTTCGATCCGCGGCATTTCACACCTCTTCTTGTTGACTCAGGGTTATGCCATCATGGACCGTGCAACCATGCCTGTCGTTGGCGACCCTGAGACCTGCAATGACACCTTCATCGAACAGATCGTCGCCAGCGCCAAGGCAGCGATTGACACGGCGGTCGACTTGGGAATCGCCGACCGCAATCGCGTCGGCGTGGGCGGGCACAGTTACGGTGCTTTCATGACGGCGAACCTCTTGGCCCATTGTGATTTGTTCAAAGCGGGCATCGCTCGAAGTGGTGCCTACAACCGCACTCTGACTCCCTTCGGATTCCAGTCGGAACGACGTACCTTTTGGCAAGCTCCTGAAATCTACTTCAAACTTTCCCCCTTCATGCACGCCGACAAGATCAACGAAGCCCTCCTCTTGGTGCATGGTGAAGCCGACAACAACTCCGGGACATTCCCCATCCAATCGAAACGGCTCTACCATGCCATCAAAGGGCACGGCGGCAATGCTCGCCTTGTCATGTTGCCCCACGAGAGCCATGGTTATCGCGCCAAGGAGTCGATTTTCCATGTATTGGCGGAAATGGTCGATTGGTTCGACATCAACGTCAAAGCGGCTGGGGCGAAAGAAAACTAACGTCGCAGGACTACGATGCGGACAACGACACAATTCAAGCACCGCATCGTACGCGACTTGGCTTGGGCCATTTCCAGCCCGCCTCTCGTGGATTTGACTGCTGAAGGGATGAAGGGGGCATCCCGCAGCTGGTGCGAGCAACAGAGCGCGCTCTTCCATGAACATTTGCGCCAACTCGACGACGACCCAAACCCTCTCATGGAGCAACTGGGCCCTCGACCAACTCCACGATTAGGTAAGTACTTTGAGAATCTTGTCGCCTATTGGCTAGCATCGAGCCAGCAATTCGACTTGCTTGCTCGGAATGTTCAAATCAGAAATGCCACTCAGACCTTGGGCGAATTGGACTTCCTCGTGAAAAATCGCTCGACCGGCCGTGTGTCTCACTGGGAGGTGGCTGTCAAGTTCTACCTAAGACTTGGAGCAGCGGAATCACTCCTATCTTGGCATGGTCCCAACAAGCGTGACACCTTGGGCCGCAAGATAACCCATCTCATCGAGCAGCAAGCGCGGCGAACAAACCATCCAACGACGCAAGATCTTCTCGCAACCAAGGGAATTGTAGTTGATGACGTCTTCTTGTTCGTCAAGGGTCGGCTCTTCCATCCCCTCGCCGAGATAGAAACGCCCATCGGAGAATCTCAGAATGAAGACGTCAGAATTCACCCGAATCATTTGCGTTCTTGGTGGTGCACCGTATCTGAATTCTCACACTTTGCTGCGGCAAAGCAACTTGATTGGCAGGCACTCTCGAAACCCAACTGGTTAGTCGATCAAACTGGCTTACGAATTGGCGAGACAGTCACTCCCTGGCCACAACTCGTTGAGCGGTGCAAGAGCGTTCCTACTTATGTAGTCGGCATGCTGGGCGACCAAGAAATGGACCGCGGTTTCATAGTCCCAGATTCATGGCCAATTTGACCGCGCGTCTGTCCACGATTCAATCGTCACTTCTTCTTTGTCGGTATGACTATCGACGCCAATCGCATGCTCGCAACACACTCAGTGTCGAGCCCTTTCACGGTGCCCATTTTTAGGAACTGCCTGCGAATGTGGTCAACACAGGCTCCGCCAATATCATGTGCCTGTGGCACAATGATATGGACGCTATTGGGGAAATTTTTGTGGATCATTTCACCCCATTTCGGCGGTGTCACCGGATCCATCGTTCCTGAGAGCAAGAGAGCCGGAACAGTCGACTTGATCGGCGATCCATAGCTTTCAGGAATGTCCGACCTCGGCCACAACTTGGCTGCTCGCATCTGAGATAGCACACGGTTCGGGCCCGTAAATGTTTTTGCGGTCACGGCAGCAATCTCCCGAGGATCGATCCGTGCTATGTCCTCCGCCGTTGTCACGCTCAAGAGCATTCCCAAAGCGAGTGACTGCCGAATACCCATATTTTGGCGTAGGGCGCTCAGAACAAAAGGACGGTAGTTACCCATGAAGGCTTCACAGATCAACTGCGGCAGACCACGCCTTGTGTCTGAGTAGTACAAAAGAGTACGTACCGCCGATGCAAATGGGATACGCCCCATCTTCACGGATTCCGTCTTTCCTGTCGACACATTGGTCACCTCTACGACGACGGGTTTGACCTCCAAACGCGAGAGGATTGTCTTGAACTTGCTCTTCAAGTCGCCGAAGTTCTGGCGACAAGTATCGTCGCCAGCGACTTGATCGAACAACAGATCGAGCGCTCTCTGGCTCCCTTCGGCATGATACAGGGGATTGCGAAGTTCAATGGGCGCACAACCCGCGAGTGTCATTGTCCGGACAGTTTCACTATGTCGTCTCACATAAACGAGGCAGGCGCGCGTTCCGTAGGAAGCTCCGGCGATATTTATCTTGTCGTATCCCATGAGTTGGCGAAATTCGTAGATGTCGTCCATCGCCATGGGAGTTGAGTACATGCGCAGATCAAAGCTCATTCTCAATCGATCACGATTTCTCCTGACAACATCTTCAATCCACAACGAATCAAGAAACCCTTGAAGCGAAGACCTACCTTCCTCTTGGATGAAACCAAGAAAATTGTCGCCTGCGGTTCCGCGTTGATTGATCAAGACAATATCGCGGTTCTTACGAGCCCAGTGGTCACGCCAATGTTCGGCAAATCCCGCCACCACTTGCCCTGGTCCACCGGCAAAATAAAACAGAGGATCTGGCCTGGGATGAGTGCCATTGGCATGAAGGATCACAAAATCAAGGTGAATCTGGCGACCGACACCTGTCTTCTTATTTTCGAAAACGCGGAATTTCCCAGTTGAGATGCGTCCCGTGGTTGTCATCCGGGTCTCTAAGTCAACGATCTCACCGGCACCAAGGACTTTCTTTTGCGCGACACACGGGCTTGCTGCCAAAAATAGTGCGGCAGTAACGAAAGCAACGATGAGAATTGTCTTTCCTAAATGCACGGCTCGCTCCAAACTCCTCGGGGGTAAATCAGCAACACAAGTACTCGGCAGAAACCGTGCTCCTAAGTGGCGAAGTCCCAAATGACGACGTCGGCATCGTCATACCCGTAAAAATCCATTCGGTTTTCATTTCGGATCGCTGCCCCATCTCCGGCGTCAAAATCTTCGCCATTGATCCGTACTCGACCTCGGGCAACATGTATCCAGACCATCCGATTGGGCAAGACAAAGAGGTAAGTCTCATCTTTCGATCTGATGACACCGACATGAAGATTGGCGTCTTGATCAATGGCGAGTGAGCCGTCTTTGCCACTTGGTGAGACGACGAGACACAGCTTTCCTAAGACATCTTTCCGGGCAAACGCCTTCTGCTCGTAGCGGGGTATTGTGCCAAGGGATTTCGGCTGCACCCACATTTGCAAGAGGTGCAACGATTCCGCATCTGATCCATTGAATTCGCTGTGAGTGACCCCCTGGCCCGCTGACATCAACTGGACTTCTCCCGGGCAAATCTGAGACCCGTTCCCCATGCTGTCTTTGTGCTCAAGCACGCCTTCCAAGACATACGTCACAATCTCCATATCCTTATGCCCGTGAGTTTCAAAACCCGTCGATGGTGCAACAAGATCTTGATTCAGAACACGGAGCGGTCCGAAGCCCATGAACTTGGGATCGTAGTAGGAAGCAAACGAAAAAGTATGATGAGCATCGAGCCAGCCATGATTGGCATGTCCTCGCTCGCTAGCTCGCCTGATTGTCATCATCTCCACTATCTCCTTTGTGTTTCACTCCCCCTACTCCCGACCAAATTTCACCAGTAACAACGCCCTGGCCAGTGACATAGAGAAGTCATTCAGGAAACTGTTCGCGTTTCATTTTCTACACACGAGAGCCACCCCCTTACAATTCCGTCCATGTCAGTGAATGCCAGAGCTTTGAGGTTGACATCATAGCAACACAACGTCCTAATGTGTAATCGTCAAGGTCCTCGGCACGCAATGAAAGTTCACACATGAAGAATCTCTCGACAATCGTTCTCTTCTTGGTGGTTACAGGGTCTTTGCTCGGGCAAAACTCCCCTAAGCCAACAACCCAAGAATCTGCGGCGCCTACGGCAAAGACCAACTCCGAGAAACTCGCCATTGGCACGGAGCAGATTGAGTCCGCGGCGGAACTTATAGGGCTCAAGTTTGACGCCAAAGAACTGTCGATGATGGTTGCCGGAGT
>JAJRYU010000563.1 GCA_024275615.1 Planctomycetota bacterium | reverse complement strand
GTATTAGAGACAGCATCCCTTCGGGTTTCGGTTAGAGCCCCGGGCATGCGATTGTGTTTATGATGTTTACCCATGAACGGGTGGAGAACAGATTTATAACGACTAAGCTCACCTGCCGCTATGGAGCGCCAGCGGAATAGCGGTCAGGTGCAGCGCCTCGTTGGGCAGGATTATTGTGTCGCCTCCCATCTAACCAACGATCTTTCGCCGTATCACGCCGACACATCCTGCGACATTACTGTTTCGTAAACTGGTAAATACTCTTCACTTCTCTGTTCAAGAAACTACCTTTTGATGGTGCGTTCATTAGACTGTCGAATATTTCGCGTGGCACATCACTGTAAATGTAATATCCACCCGACAAGAACCGCACATGGAGCTCCTGTGTGTCGTCATCATACCCAACTGCCTCGATATTGGATGAATCAACGTAGATCATCTCAGGCATTCGAAGTCTCCTTTCCCGTAACGTCGGTTTGGTGTCTCCAGTTGTTGAGGGCGGACTTGTAGTAGTCAACACTGGGACGATCTTTGCGCCATGCTTCTGGCATCTCGGGATCGTCTCCCCGTGGACGCTTGCGCGCTTTGAAGAACTGAATCCGTGATGGAATTGGCATGGCCTCACCAAGGACTATTCCCTCGCCGGTTCGCAACGCCGGCAACATTCCAGATAGGGCACCTAGGTCATCTGGCATGGCACCTTCCACCTTCGTTCGGTCAGCGGAGTTTGTCAGTCTTAGAGCGATCATTGTTCCGCACTGGCTCAAAACGGTGCTTTCAATTTCGCTTGGACGTTGAGTCACAACGCAGAGGCCAACTCCATATTTCCGGCCCTCCTTGGCGATCCTAGCAATTGTCCTGTGCGCAGCGGAGTCTCCACCCTCAGGCAAAAAGATATGCGCCTCTTCAAGAACGATAAGTAGCGGTTGATTACGTCCGCTAATTGGCAGGTCGAATGCCCAATACAGCAAGTCATAGACAATTCGAATCAATGTTCCAACAACTGTGGACAACACCTCTGGAGGTAAGCCAGAGACATCCAGTACAGTAAGGGGTTTGTCGTGACCAATCCACGATTGTACGAGATCATGCAAGTCCCCTTTTGTATCACCGTCTAGATTTGGCAAGAGATCCTCACCGGGTTGGAACAAGAATGCAAAGCGGGAATCCTGAAGACGACTCCGCATAAGTTCCAGTTGTTTGCCTATGTTCCTTGGCCTTTGATGGCTGAATGGTGCCTGGTTTCCAGGATTTGGGGCCGGATATTGGTTAGGTACAAGTTTCTCGGCATCGCCAAATTGAGTCTTTTCGCTCGGCATTGTGCGGGCATTGTCCTGGAATGTCTGACGCTCAAAATCGTCCAGATCGAACCATAGTTTCTTCAAACTAAAAGGAATCGGTGAGTCGGCTGTTATCGCCGCATCCGGCGGCTGATCCGCAAGATATGCAATAGCTTTCTTCTTTCGCGCAGTAACCTCGTCTCTAACTGCGGTTTCAGCACCCGGCTGCATTTGTCCTAACGCGATTGCCTGAAGTTCGTCAAAGGGTAGAGCCCAAAAAGGCACACGCAGCGGCAACTCCCCCTTGCTTTCATCCGGCTTGATCCTGAAGACGCGGCCGTATTGTCCGACGGCGGAACCGTATTCACCATGCGGATCAATAACGACAACTCGTGCCGCCGGAAAGCCCTGAGTCGCAATCGCCTCAAGCAGCACGGCAAGAAGATTGGACTTGCCCGAGCCAGTAGACCCGACCACCGCAAAATGACGAGTGACCAACCGCCCCAAGTCCAAGTCTCCTGATATTCCAGATGCGGCAGCAATATTGCCGACGGTGATGGCACGTTCTTCATTCGTGGATCCGTAAATCACGCGCATGTCTTGCGGCGATACGAGATGAACTTCATCCTCTATGGTTGGGTACTGGCTAACACCCCTTTCAAAAAAACCTCCTATAGATTCGCCGAATAAAGTCGCAGAAAGCCACCGATGTCCGGGCTCGCTAGGCGTCGCCTCACTTTGGGGAGCAGCGGCGGCCCCTACAAGAGTACAGACTGCATAGAGTTGTGTGTACCCGAGGGGAATGCGGAGGAATGCTCCGACCTGCCCCATTCTGTATGAGCGGCCATCTACCATCATGAAGGTTGGTACATCGTCCCGAAGGCGGATCGTGACCACTCCTCCCCTTACGGAATCAACGTGACCAATCAAGGTTGGCATTCCTTGTTTCATTGAAGATTGGCCCCCATTGAGCTGAGGAAAGAACAGAACCAGTTAAAGTCTCCTATGCGCATCCTTCCCATCAGGTCATCCGATGCAGCGGCCGGAGATCCTTTGTCTTCCGGGAGGGCGTTGCTGTCGAAAGCTGTATCCATGAATGAACACGTTTTGTCATCCACCGGCTGGCTCAATTGCCAATGTCCCCACATTCCGCAAATTACACCAGCATTGGGGCCGATTACTGTGAGGTTTGAGCGTCGAACAGCGGCTTGCACCAGAGCGTCTTCCTCGTTTAATTCCTGAAACTGAAGGGCAACGATGTTGGCGGTGTTCTGGTTGTCCAGTGCACCGTACATTATTGCGTTGATGTGTTCGTCACCAAAACTGTACCCACACGTAATCAGAAGCGAATGATCTGAGTTGAGCATTCGCGAGAGCCTGTCCATATAGCCGACATACGGTTGTTTGCGGGACTCGTCATACTTCCGGTGCGAAGGCAAAATCAGCTCGCCACTTTCAGTGGGAACACTTCTGATAATCCGCTTACCTCCGAGTCTCTTTTCTAAAACCCAATTGACCGAACCGTGCAATTTCCATAAACGAATCCAGTTGGACTTCGGTAATAGATCTTCGTCTTCAAGACATTCTGGATAGAAGAATGGATGGTTCGTTCCGACAAAGCCGTCAAACACAGGGACCCGCGCTGTCTCGAAGGCCGTCTCGAACAATAGATCATAGTTCGTAGTGAAAACCTCCATCGGTTGGGTTCGATTGCATTTCTTCACCCATGAAGCGAATTCATCGTGAGGAGTGCGTTCTGGAATTGTTTCTCTTGCTGGGTTGACGGTCTTGGCTATGGTGGCGCAGATCGTGCTCTCGATGTCGATTAGCTTCTTTCGATCGAGTCCCACTAAGGTTTCACCCTCTCCAATCGCATCGATTTTCATTCGCACCTTGGAGAGCAGGTCTTCGACGTTGGCAGCACGGCCATCCTTCTTGCACTGACTGACCAGTGTATCCCAAGCCCTTGATTGCTCCTCACCTAAACCGTTGACAGCTTCGCGACAGAATTCGGTCAAGCCGGCAATTCCTGGAATAAGCGGTTCGTGTCTAGGTTTTTCTCCTGGTGCGGGATCAGGCGCGATATTGACCGCACTTGAAGTTCCTGCCCCGAAGAGGAAAGAAAGGCGTCTGTCGTGCATAGCCAGATGATTCCGCAGATCCTCTATCGCTTGTCTTGGATCATGAGTACTCATGCCGTTTTCTCCCTACCACCTTCGTGTTGCTGCCCAACGGGCTGCGGATCAGCGGCAGGAACGGACGCGAACTTGTTCGCAGGAGCGACTGTCCGCTGCATCCGCTTGATGGACGGCGCGAAGCGCCGGACAGAAAGCGGATGGCAATCCGCAGCCCGATGGAGCGGCGCGATAGCGTCCGCTCCATCGTTTCGGTTAAGCTGCCGTGCCACGCCCCCAAAAACTTTCAAATAACCGATTCATGCCCCGCGTGGCACGGTCAGCTTG
>JAJRYU010000562.1 GCA_024275615.1 Planctomycetota bacterium | reverse complement strand
CGTCTTTGTCTCGACCTTCCAACGTGTACCAGAATACTTGACCCAAGGCAGTTGCATCAGGTCCCAAAGCGGGTTGCACCCCTTCTGGCACGGTCCCGGCCGGCAAGCTGTTGAGCTTTTCAAGAATTCTTGTTCTTGACCAATAGAACTCGATGTCATCCTTGAAAACAACATAGATACTCGAGAACCCGAAGAATGAGTAACTGCGGATGGTCTTTACACCTGGGATACCCAAAAGGGATACCGTCAGGGGATAAGACACCTGGTCCTCGATGTCTTGGGGAGAACGGCCCATCCATTCGGTGAAAACAATCTGCTGGTTTTCGCCAATGTCTGGAATGGCGTCCACAGGAACCGGCTCCCTGGGCAGATCACCCAAGGACCAATCGAAGGGCGCGTTGAGAACACCCCAGCCAACGACCATCACGGTCACCATCGCGACAATCAGCTTGTTTTCCAAGCAGAATCGCATGATGCCGTCGAGTAGAGACGGCTTCGGTTGAGAATCGCTCATTTACCTGCTCCCTTGTGAGTCGCCTGTATCTCACCACAGCGAAACATCGATTCGCCGTAGAAGGGGTTCTCGACTTTGTCAGCCAGTTGAAGCCAAGTACCGCCCTTGCCATCGTTGGCCATCGGACAAAACGCAGTGTGATAGGTCGCAGTTCCAGGGTGCCCGAAAGACTGCTCCATTTTCACAATCTGAACGGCGAGTTCGTTGAAAAGAACACGAGCAGCCGCCAAGTCACCGGCGTGGGGACCATGAGACGACTTCTCGGTAAGTACAGCTAACATCACTGGCCAAGTATCCGGTGCTTTCGTCGGCGTTGGGAAGCTCTTGGACGCCGTGTTGAGGGTCTCAAGAGCCTTTTTCGCAGCGCCAAGGTCATCCGCCGCCAGAGCTGTATGGAGCTTGAGGTAGGCCGTGTAGATCGGCCCAAGCGCATTCAAGAAATCGGCACCCACTGTTAGGCGCTGCGAATCCGGTTTGGACTCTGAATTCTTGGGTTTCATGCCCCCGGTTTCATTGCCACCGTCAGCACCTGCGAATTCCTCGCGAATTTCACCGCAAGTGAACATCGCTGAGCCGTAAAAGGGGTTTTCAACCTTCATAGCCAACTGCAGCCAGCTCGCCCCTTTACCTTGATTGGCCATGGGACAAAAAGCTTCGCGATGAACGACTTTGCCACTATGCCCAAATAACCGCTCAACATTCAGAATCGTCTGAGCTACTTTGACGAAAATGCCTCGCGCACTGGCAATTTTTCCGGCGTGTTTAACGTGTTCCGTGTCTCTCTTGAGTTCTGCCACCAAGAGTCGCCATTTTGAGTCTGACTTCGCGTTTGGCAGAGTGACTCCCAGCGAATCGGCTTCTTGGGCGACCAAGGTAAGAGCTGATTTTGCCGACTCGAGATCATCTTTCGAAAGTGCCACGTGCCCTTGGAAGTAGGCCTTGTAGACGGCATCAAGCGCATTCAAGAATTCGGGAGTTGTCTCAAGCATGCCCGTATCGCCCTCGCCGGGCATGGTCATCATGTTTGGCTTCGCCATGATTTGCAGGGCACTGTCAATCTTGAAGTTGCCGTTGGTCACAATCACTTCACCTTCTGTGACACCGTCATAGATGAGG
>JAJRYU010000045.1 GCA_024275615.1 Planctomycetota bacterium | reverse complement strand
GATCCGATGATGGCCGATGAAGACGTTGAATAAACTCTGAGCAGACCAAAGAATTCGTCGCTCTACAGTCTCTTCAAGTAGCTTGAGGCTTTTCGTTTCAGATTCTTAGCCAAGTCTTCAGCGATGATTTTCGCGTCATACTGCATGGTGGAGAGGCTTATCTCCCCTATTGCTTTGAGATCAGGCTCGATACTAAACCCGCCGACAAGAAGGCCCTCGGCGAATGTCAGACGAACATGCCAGTGGTTGCAAATCTTCTTGATGCGTTTCAAGTCCACTAGGTATTCGCTGATCAACTTGGGATAGACCCAAGAACGCGAGTAGAACCAGACCTGTGGAATCTTGATATCGCCGTTTGGAAACTGGTGCCCTTCGCATGACCAATATGGTTGGCATTCCCGCAGTGAGCAAAGGCTAAAAACGAGTGGGACAATACCGGATTCAATGGGATAGTTTTCCGGGTCTGTTGACAGCATGGCGGGAGCAAGTGGGCATTCATGTGTGCAATCGCATGTGCAACACGTTGAGGCGCTACAAGAACAAGGTGACTTGCAGTCGATGCAGGGACGCAGGTCTCTACTCGATGGCTGCAGCACCAAGTGCTCTAAGTCCTGAATGATAGCGGCTTCCCGCGCCTCATCAGTCTTCATCCTGAGCAATTTCAACTTGAGCTCCCGACCAATCCACTTCGCCACGAAGGCTTTTCTTCCTAACCAAGGATGATCGGATTTATTTTGTCCTCAACTTGAGAAATTCTGTATTCAACAAATGTGAGTCACTGATTCAATGATTGGCCTGCTGTCCACGCAAACCTATCACCGAAAAAGCGACGAGTTCTCGTCACTTGGTCAGACGCGGTTAGATGCCGCGCTAGTGGGGACCAGCCCCTCTCAAAACACGCCCTGCATACTCAGCAACTCTGGAGGGGCTGGTACCATGAACCAGGCACCCAATAGACAATTGCCAAATGGTCAACCAAGCATCATCATGATCTGTCCAGTAATGGTGAGCAAGATAATTGCAAAAGCGTAAACGCCTGCGTAGCCGAGGGCTGGAACATTACTCTTTGCTGCCCCAGTGACAACGCTGAGGGAAGGTGTACTTGTCAGTCCACCGGCCACGGCACCAAAAAGAATTGCGCCGTTCATTCTTATGACTTTGTGCCCATACCAGAGTGCAACCAATGTTGGCACCAAAGTAATGAACACGCCACTTACAAAGATGGGCAGGCCAGCGGTGCGCAGGCCATCCACCAAACCGCCACCGGCGCTCGAGCCGACCCCTGCCATGAAAAAGAGGATTCCTAATTCCATGAGAACATAACGAGCAGCTTGGGGCACGTTGCCGACAAGGGGGTGGGTTGTGCGCATCCAGCCAACGACGAGGCCCGAAGCAAGAAGTCCGCCGGCAAGCCCAATTCCAACTGGAACTCCAAAATTGAGGCTACTCTTGCCTATGACAATGCCCACGCAGATGCCCAGTGCAAAGATCAGTAGATCCGTTTGATGGACTGGTGGCTCCGCCCGTCCAACGGTATCGCCGAGTTTCGTGATTCCCTCCTCTAACCCGCCAACTCGCAAGACGTCCCCTCGTTGTAAGGTGAGCTCAGGGGTTATGGGGAGGGCCACACCTCCTCGCGTGGCTTTCACTACCATACAACCATATGAGTTGGTGATGCCTGTTTCGCGAATTGTGCGACCTGCGGCTTGAGCGCCGACGGCGATGGTCTTGACAACAACTCGGCTGTGGTGGAGATCCTCCGGATCCGTCTCCGTGCCCAAGATTCTTCCGACGTTGATCTGATCTCGCCTGCGGCCCATGACCGCAAGATGATCTCCGATATCAAGGCGGGTCGCAGGCCCCACTTCAAGTTCATTTCCGGCCCGTGTTATCCGCACGATGATACAGTTTGTCGTTTGCAAGAACATCAAGTCAGTTAGAGTCTTGCCGGCAATTTCTTCGCGATCGACAGAAAAGTATCGAACTTGTGGCAAACTAGGAGCTCCGGAATCTTTGTCGCCTCCGTTTTCGGCAGCATATCGATCGGCCTCAGCCTTGAGGTCGATCTTCATCAGTCTAGGCAAGAACTGGATGACGAGTGAGAGCCCCAGTAGACCGAAGATGTAGGCGATCGCATAGGCGACGGCAATGTTATCTCGTATCTGATCCGCGCTAAAGTTTTCTGGAATCTTGGCGATTCCGCTGGTGACCGCATCTTGGGCCGATGCGAGAGTTGGCGTACTCGTGAGTGCGCCCGCCATGATGCCAGCGGTATAGCCGGGATCAAACGAAAAAATCGAGTCAAGAATCAGTGTCACAGCAACCGCCGATAGCACGACGACAAGACTGAGTTGCAGGTAGGCCTTTCCGTCTTGTCTGAATGTACTGAAGAATCTTGGACCGGCTTGGTAGCCCACGGAATAGATGAAGAAAACAAATCCAAGTGTCCCGATAATGGGCGCCAACGTAAATCCCCAGTGCCCCATGGCTAGGGCCACCAGGAGAACGCCAATCGATGCTCCAAGTTCGATACCAAAGATCTTGATCTTGCCGATGAGATAGCCAATCCAAATGACAGTAAAGAGCAGCAGTTCTTGTCTTTCTCTCAGGAGCTCGGCAATGTCGATATTCAAAGCAAATCCTCTCTCATGAACGTGGAACTAGACTAACATAGATGTGAAGACGTGGAGCTAGGTTAATGGTACCAGCCATGCAGAGGAGTGAGTTGCCCGAGCCAATATTCTTCAAATACCAACGATCATCACTGGCCAACTCCGTTCGCGAACTTCGGACACGCTAGACACCGAAGCGCTACTGCCCTGCAGTATCCTCAGGCGGATGATTGAGGCCGACAAATCTCATTCAGTGAAAACCGCAGACTGAAAACGGCCTTGGGCCTACTGCTCTGGCATCAGATTGACTCCTCCACCAACGCCACAGCATTCTACGATGGGTAGAGTTTCTTAGCTTCGTCAAGCCGTCGAAGATAGTCCACCTTTGTGCTCGTTGTGAGAAAAAATGCCTTCATCAAGGTTTTTGATTGGTCGAGGGGTTGGTGCCATTAACCTATCATCTAATACGGTCGCGCACATAGATTGTTGCACCATCCTGGAGATCCGCTGGCAGCAGAAAGAAAACAGGCCAACGCAGTTGTCGATTGGGGCCTGGTTGAAGTATGGAGCATTGTGCTCAACTCGATTGAAAAGGTTTGCCGATGCCAGTGTCTAGATAGGCTCTTAGGCTGTCGGCAAAGAACATGTCCCAACCCGCCTCGCAAATTTCGAAACAATGCAAATCGAGGCTTAGGCCGTGATGTTCAAAATGGATGGCCGTCTTATCGCCTTGACCTTCGATCTCCCATATGAGCGTTGTATCGAGCCACTCGGTCTCGACTTCAGGCTTGCCTTCCACCAAGTGCTTCGCCGCAACGCAAACCATTTTCACCCGTTCAGGTGTAAGTTCGATGGCTTTAAACGACCAATAGCCGTGCTTCCGGGAGAAACCAAATTTAGACACATCTCCGACCTTGCCAATCGGTCTATCCGGTGTCGTCCACCAAAACTCGTAACCTGTGGTCAGCGCGACGTACACTTCCTCAGCAGTGGCATTGACGGTAATGGCTCGTTGGTAGTTTCGATCAGTCATTGTTGCTGACTCGTGTTCCTTCCAAGTGATATTGGTTTTTCTTACATCCTCGAGCGCGCCCGCGCGTCTTATTCGAACCTAAACCGCAGAAAGTAGTCGTGACTTAATCGTTGGGAATTGACCATAGGATGCTGACATGATTTAACAAGTAGACAGCATCAGAGATTGGCTGTGACGATGTCGCCTTCTACTTGGAATCAGACTCAGCGATAGCGCCCGACTTTTTCTGAGTTGGCCGTCGGGTCATGGGCACTCTTGGTTCTCAGGCCACAGTCGAAATGGCCCAACCACCGAATCTGGCCAGTGCTGCGAACTTCGTCATCTTTGGCCTTTTCGCCGAACCCAGACTTGAATTCATTTTCACAGTTCCCCTTGGTATAGGCGACATGTCTTTTGCCCCCTGTGCTATGTTTCCGATCTACTTCCCACTTCTTTTTACCTACACCAACAATTTCGGTCCGGGAACCTGTCCTCAGTTTCTTTCGTCAACACCAACGCCCTGGTCATCTCCGCCAGGGCCAGCCCTTGGTTTTCCTTTGACTATGGCTTTACAAGGTGTGATCGAAGAATCCCCAGGAGTCTATGTGCCAACGAACATGGTGATCTATGAGGTAAAGTAGCACGGCGTCAGGAGGATATTCTTAACAGCCCAATCCTGGCGGCCTGAGCCATCCCAGCGGAATACCGGGCTTCTGATCTGTAAGGGTCATGGAATTTGAGCGAAGAGCGCTTGGGGCAAACTTGGTGTGATTTCTGACATTGAGGCGTCCAACTCAATCGATGTTGACGTCCTTAATGTCGGAGGTCGCTTTGACATCAAACAACCACGACAATTTCCTTCGTACGGTTTTCTCAACTCCCGATCATGCAGCATCTTTGCTGGGAACTACCATGGGCGAGAGATTTCTTCGCAACTTTGATCTTTCAACTTTGTCCCTGGTTTCTGGGACGTTTGTCGATGAAGATCTTCGGCGCCATGAAGTTGATCTTCTTTTCAAGGTACAAGCGACCGAGAAGCCGGTTTACATCTATGTTTTGGTTGAACATCAAAGCACACCCTTTGCCATGATGCCCGTGCGACTTTTTCGCTACGTAAGCAAGATTTACCAAGCTTTGGAGGCCGAAAATCGCGCGCGGCGCCACGTGCCTGAGATCATTCCCGTGGTTCTCTATAACGGAGAAAGAAGATGGACGGCGCCTGTGAAACTCAGTGATTTCTACTCGAGACCGGCTCTGACAGGTCTGGCCGGCGTCGCGCCCATCGAATTGGAGTACAAGCTTTTTGATTTGTCGGCGACATCGGATGCGCAAATTCGCGAACGCAAGCGTGTTACCACCAGCATGGCCGTCCTCTCGCTGCTATTCCTTAAACACTTTCGCGACGAGTACTTTGGTCAATTATTAAGGGAATGGGCCTCTTTCTTCAAAGATGCCTATCGCGAAACGAAAGGCGAGAGCTTTGTGCAGGCTGCGATTTGCTATATTCTGGAATCGACGAACGCGGCCCATGAAGACCTCATTGACTGCATTGTTCCTTACACCGAACCGGAGGTGGAATTCGTGATCAAGACCACAGGTCAGAAGCTCAGAGAAGAAGGGCGAATCGAAGGGCGGCAGGAAGGCTGGCAGGAAGGGCGACAGGAAGGGCGGCAGGAAGGTCGACAGGAGGGTCGGCAGGAGGGTCGGCAGGAGGGTCGGCAGGAGGGTTTGACCATGGGGCGCCAAGCTACGGCCAAGGCGCTACGGCTGATTTTGCTTTCTCGATTTCGAGACTTGACTGACGATCAGAATCGAAAGATTGATGTGGCCAGCTTCGAGCAATTGGACACCTTCTTAGACCGCGCCTTTGTGGTCGAGACAGTTGACGAAGTGCTTCGTTGAGTACGGAGTCGATGG
>JAJRYU010000561.1 GCA_024275615.1 Planctomycetota bacterium | reverse complement strand
GACTCATAGTTGGATTCCGGAATAAGACACAAAGATCAGACGAGTGATTCAAACGACAGAGCAAACTTGGAGCATCTCCTTGAAGTCGTGAAACAAGTTCGGGTGCCTAACTCGAAACATGTGTTCTTGCGCGTGGCGCAGCTGAAGGAGGCCATCTACGCTGCACTGTTTCGGATTGATCGTCGCAACGATGGTATGGACATCGTCATTGTTGCCCTATTTGGGCCATCGGGAAGTGGCAAATCGTCCTTGTTCAACACCCTGACGGGAGAGAGCTATTCTCATATTTCGAGTATTGAGAGGCCAGCCACAAAAGGTGCTCTTTGCGCCCTTCCGTCTGAACATAGAGAACACTTGTCGCAAGGTCTTTTTCAAACTCTGAAACACTCTAGTATGTCGGAGAAGACAACTTCAGGTCATGAAGGCGAGGTCACTTTCGTTGATCACTCACTCGATCAACGCTGCGTCTTGGTCGACAGTCCCGACTACGACACCCGTCACGACATGAATCGAGAAGTCGCTCGACGTATCTGCTGTTGGGCTGACCTCGTTGTTTTTGTCACCAGTGTCGAACGCTACGCCGACCGTAGCACTGCGACAGAGTTTGAGACATTCGAGGCCTCAAATTTACCTGTCATTGCCATCCTCAATCGCATTCAGAAAGATGACAAAGAACTCCGAGATGCCTTTTCTACTGAACTAAAACGCAACGGCATCGCTACACATCTCATACTTAGCTTGGCAGAGACGAGCAACGGAATTGACCCTCAAGCCGCGACCATCGTGACGCTCAAAGAAGAGTTGGCGAAAGCGGCGCCAATCACTGCGGCCAACCTTGTTTTCTTGTCGGACCTCATCCAACACAAGATACTTCCGGATGTCGAACAATGGCGTAGGAAATGCGAAGACCTGTTCGACGACCTGCAGACTATGCCGGCTCTCTCGCAAGAACTGCAATCAGGTGCTGCCGTGGATGCCCTGGTCGACTTAGAAGAATCGAACAAGTTTTGGCTACGCTACTCACCTCGTTGAGTATTGCGGGGGCTGAAGGCGGTCATTACCAGCCCCTCGAAGATATTCAAGTCTCAGACCTGGCCGAAGGCGGCCGACGAAGACGCTCTGGGGACCATGGTCAAAGAACAAGCTTGGGAACTGTTTGAGACCATTCAAATTCGGATCCGTGAGATCATGCAACGACACGAACCAGGGCAAGTGCTCTTGGCGAATTCCACGGTGATCGAGGCCGCGGAACTGGTACGGATGGAATGCGACGCGCGCTTTGGCGATTTAGCTCAACGCCTAAGCAACTTCGGTCAATCTAAACTGGAGAATGCTCGTCGTGAATGGAGTGAACACAAAAAAGGTCCTCTCGCTAAAGCCCAGTTCTGGGCCTTGGACAAGGTTCTTCGTTTGCTGACCTTGGGGCTAACGTTCGCTGTACTTCCACCCTTGGTGTGGGAGTTGCTCCGTTTCATCGGCCATCCAAGCTTCACCAACGAAGTCACTACAGAATTTCGAGAAGCACGTGCGGAATTTCGTAGCACCATGAAACAGGCGATTGAAGGCCAATTGTCAAACTACGGCAGCGCCTTGGATACGTTGGGAACGTCCGACAAGATCGCAGAATCCTTGCGGGCTTTTGTCGATTCAGTCGAGGACCATGAGGGGGAGAAAAAGTCTTGACGATTTACCAAGATCTCCTTGGCTGCGAAGACAATCTCGATCAGTTTGAAAAACAGCTCGAGACTGGGGGGAGATCACACTATCGCCCACTTGATTTGCCAACGAGGAGCGATGGCGTTCCTCCCGATCTCTTGACAATTGGCCTGGTCGGCGGAACCGGTGTCGGCAAGAGCACTCTTGTCAATGCCCTTGCAGGTCGAAATGTCTCGGCGGCTTCTTCTCGTCGCCCGACAACCTCACGAATAATTCCTTACGTCCACAAAAATAAGATCGGAGCTTTAGAGCATCTGCGTTTCTTATCCGGGCACTTAAGTGAGACCATTGCCAGCCATGAAATTGACGCTCTTGAGTCCTTGATTATTTTCGATCTCCCCGACATCGATAGTACCAGCGCTGAACATGCTGATGTTGTCAGCGCTGCTCTCAGTGGCCTCGATCTTGTCGTTTGGGTGACTTCCTTGACGAAGTATAGCGATCGTGAATTCCACCAATGGATCGAACGCCATGCCGGACCAAGAAATCTCGACAACGCAATATTCTTGCTCAACAAGGTCGATTCGATTCAAGAGACTGACCGCAACTCGGCCGCTGTCCATCTAGCCAAGAATTTCAAAGATGCCATAACCGACACACTTGGTGCCAACGCCAGCCCCATCGGTGAAGCTCGGTTCTACACTTGCTCAGCTCTCCGTCCGCACGACTCAATCCCCGGCAATCAATTCGCCCAATTCGCAAGCGAGCTTGCCCGCGAGAGAAGCCAGCAAGAGATTCAACGAATCAAATCCTCCGACCGGATCGCTTTGCTCACCAAGAGACTGGCACACATTGCGCGGTCCGTTGAATTCACCAAACGGCAAGAAAAGCTGAAAGCCGAAATCGAGGTAGTCAGAACACGTGTAGAAAAGTTGATCCACCGTGATGACATCAAGACAGAGGTGAGAAAACGCCTTGAAGCAAGTAGTGCGCCGGAAAAGGCCGGTGCCCGATTGTTTGAACAAAGCTTGGCTGATTGGCCTCTTTTACCGCATTTGCGAATCTTGGCATTGCCCCTCAGGCAAGCCGGTCGCCTTCTTGGTGGCGCCAAGCTCCTGATTCCCGACGACGAAAAATCAACCAGAAATAGACCGTTCCCGCAACTCACCGATGGCATGTTCGCTATTGAAAAGGAAAGGCGGCGAGCGGCGAGCAGATCATCGAAACCGCTTCTAAGGCGGGACAGAGAAGCAGAGCATGAGGCGATCAGCCAAAGACTGAGTGAATTGGAAAACGAATGCGTCTTGCGAGTACGTGAGGGGCTTTCCGAAATCATGGACCCGGCTTCTGACATTGAGCGTAAACCAAATCTTGTACGTAGGCTACTCGTATGGTCACCTCTTCTGTGGTTCCCTCTCCTTCAACCCTTGTTGGAGGAAATCCTGAACCCTACAGCCAACACAGTGAATCTCTGGCACAGATTGACATATCGGTTGGTAAGGATGTTCGGCGCGACCCACCTCTTGGTGTCAGCAGCCTTTGTGCTCATCATCTACTTGGTCTACATCTTAGTGATACGTGCGCGTTCCCACGTGAAAGCCGTGGCCCAGTGCCGCAAACTTCTGGTATCAGATTGGTGGCGCGAAGCGCTTCTCGAACGCTTGACTGAACACCTGACTACAGCTGAATCTTCTGAGCTTGCTCGATTGGAGGATGAAGAAGCCGAGTTCAAGACCTTGTCGGCCCGCGTTAAGAAACTGGAAGAAGTAATGATGAAAAAGACTGTAACGTGAGAAAAGCCCGAACCAGTCAACGGGTGCGAGACAAACGGTCCATTCCATCAACGATGATGTCAGCAAATCCGACAATGCTGACAAAATTAATGAGGCTGACACCCACAGCAATGGGAACAACGGTTGAAAGTTGCATACGGACCAAGAGGCCAGCGGTGGCAACAAGGGCACCGGTCAATAGAGTGTTACTGATGGCCGTCATGGCAATGGGTGTGCGGACTTCGTCAAGCTCTCCAGCAACCCTCCTCCTCTTGCCAGTTTCGAGATAACCTTCCAAATCCTCCAGTTCCATTTCGAAATAGAGACTGTCGAGTCGGCTTAGCAGACGAAATTTTGTCTTGACATCGTAGGACACGGCCAATCGAACTGATGGTTCGCCGTTACTTCTTTGCCATGGCACGAGGTCAATGGTCAAGTTTGCTGGAACTTGTTCAATTCGATAGCCAAAAGAACTGCGCCAACTCTTGCGTTTTCTGAATTCAAGTCGGTGCTCGCCGTAAGAGAACTCCTCATATCCAGAACCGAGGAAATATGCTCTCACTCCTTCGCAGACATCCCCAGCCTGGCCTGCCACTGACACACTCTTATTGACTATCATGGTGCCTCATTTCTTCAGCAGCCCCAGATCAACTCTTCGGATCAAGCTCCGAAGAAGGAGCCACAAGTCGCGATCATCGCCGGCTTCGAATGATTCAAGAATCTTGAGTGACCGAGGAGAGACAATATTCGCGACTCCTCGCAGAAGAACATCCCGCCGGAGAGGATCGTCTTCTTTTGCCAAGGCGATTTCGAGATCGTCGAGTGCCGCCTCGCCAAATTCAGAAAACACCCGAAGCGCCAGACCCGCTTCGGGCCGTCTATTGCTTGCCAAAGCTCCAATGGCCTTCGTGGCATTGGGAGCCTTTCCTCTTTTTAGTGCAGAGATCATGGCGCGCAACATCGGCAGATTCATGTCGTCGATATGTGCCGCCAGAAAATCAACATCGTCGGGATCGCCAGATGCAGCTAAGGTCCCTGTGGCGGCGATCCGCTGGACTGGTGTTCCCTTCAGGAATTCTTGCTTCACGTTTTCAATGACCGGGGCATCTCTTAGTTTCACCAGATTGAGGCGTGCTTCGAAACCGATGATGTCCCTCAGTTTTGCCAATTCGAGGTAAAGGGAGCGATCCTTTTTTCCGGAGATGAGATAGAGCATCTGAACAGCTTCAGCTCTTTCTAATGGATCTGCTTTTTTGTTCGCCGCCAAGATCTTAAGAAACCGATAACCATCCTGCTGTCCCATGATCGCCAGGGCTCCAGCCGCAGCGATTTGCACCGAAGGTGCTGGATGAACAAGCCGGGTGCGAATACGAGGAATGGCGTTGGCGTAACGGGCGTCACCCAGTGTTCGAATCGCAGGGACAAGGATCTCAGGTTCTTCTCTTTCTAAGGCGACCTCCAGCCAGCGCATGGAATCGCTACCGCCGACGGCGATAAGCGAATTCAAAAGTCGTGTCGCCTGAGGTCCGGAACTGACTTGGAGAGCCTCCCCCATTTCTTCAATGGCCCTCGAATCTTTGTGCAAGATCCCCGCATCCGCGGCATTCATCCGCACATCATACTCAGGACTCTGGAAGCCACGTTTCAAGAGTCTTGCGAATTTCGGGTTCTTGACTCGGGCAAAAATTTCCATGTAGGCAGAAAGCAAAGCAGCGGTAATTCGCGGATGTGATTCGAAGGCGTCAACAACGACATCAACAAGTGAATCGTCTCGACACAAAAGCGCAATCTCATCTTTGTTGGGCCCAGTTTGCTCAGGTGGGATCGTGCGAGAGGTCATGAGAGCGAGACGGGTCTTGAGAGCGGCAAGCCTAGTTCCATAAGAAGCGTTACGGTACCATGCCGGATCGTCAACCTTCTCAATTCTTGAATCCTGCGATCGTTCCTTCTTGCCGGGGTTATCAAAGACCAGGATTGCCAATCCGGCAGAAGCCACAATAACGACCACGTAAAGTATGATTGATTTGATGTCCATGGGGACTAGTCCTGTTGGTTCAACTCGATGCGCTCCGGTTGAATTCGATTATCGCTTGGGCGACCACTTGAGCACTCTTTGGCTTGACCCCATCGCCTTGGCAAGACTGGACAAAGCGATCCGGTATTGTACCAGAGCGTTGTTGAAATCGCTTGAACGCGCAGCCAGATCGGCTTCAATTTCGAGAACCTGAAAGTTGGTGGAAACCTTGTTCTCTAGCTTGATCTGTTCGTTCTTGAGTTCCTCGCGCTTCAGCTCCATGGCCTTTTTTTGCGATTGTGTCGTCTTTTCCGCGATCAGAACGTCACGGTGGGCCTTGCGGACCTCTTCGACCGCCGAAAGCTGGAGATCACGGTAGCTCATGAGAGCCTGATCCCGTTGCAAGCGGCTCCTAGCCATTTTGGCCCGAGCCGCACGATTGCCAAGAGGAATCTCAAATGTGACACCCAGATTCCAGGTCTCGGCTCCTAATGCGCCGTAGCTATCGATGAATGAGTTGTCGAACCTGCTGTTCAGGCCGGTAAAGGTGACAGATGCCGCAATATCAACCTTGGGGAGCAGCTCATTGTCGGCTACCGCCAAATTGATGTCTTGGCGCCTAAGATTGAGACGTGACTCACTCAGATCTGGGCGCTCCTCAAGGGCGATGTCGATACATTCCCTGACCGGTGGGATAACCCAAGTTTTTTCTGACAGGTCATCGGCAGGAATAATCCGAACGTCCCAGTCGCTGTGGTCCTTGAAGGTCATGATCAGGCGGCGCAAGCGATCTGCTGTGTCTTCAATGGCGTTTGCCGCAATCAAGACATCGGTGACGCGAGATGCCACGCCGGATTCCGCCGAAGCAATTTCAATAGGGGCAAAAACACCCGTCTCAACCTTGACTCTGTTTATGTCGAGAAGCCGGTTCGCGACTTCAAGTGAACGTTTTTTGACCACCAGATCTTTGATGGAAAAAACATAGTTCCAATAGGCCGCGTGGACTGATTGAATCGTTGCGAGAAGATCCGTGCGGTATCGTTGACGACGTTGAGACTCGGCATAGCGGGCCAAACGAATCTCGGCGTAGTTGTATTGCAACCAGGCGCCACGAAGAATTGGCTGGGTGAACGTCGCTGTAGAGGACGTGTTAAAACTCGGGTTGATCAATCCACCGCGGATGTTGTCTTGATAGTTAGAGACGATCTGCATTTCATAGGTGGCGCCTGTTGGGAACAGCCCCTTGACACCAGCACTGAAGCTGCCCACTTCCGAGGAGTCTGTGACGATGGCCTGAAAGAGCTCTGGGGAGCCATCCGGATTGAGGTTACCCGTAGGAAAAGTACTCGGAAAAACCGCTTGCCTTGTGCCCCAATTGGCGGCCAAATTGAGCGTCGGCTCAAACTTGGCTTCGGATTCGGTCACCGAAGTACGATCAATGAGATGATTGTAGTAAGCCACCCGAAGGGCGCTGTTGTACGTGGTTGCCAGCTTTACCGCTTCCTTGACTCCAATGACTAAGGAGCGCTGAGATTGCGGCGCTTTGCTATCGGTCGCGGGATCCGTTTGACTAGCGAGGGTCGTCGCAAGAAAGAAAAGAGCTCCCAGCAAATGGAGAGCTGAACGTCTGACACCAAGAGGATTGGACATGAAAGGCTTACCCTCGATTCACGACTGGCTGCAAGCTCGGATATCGGTTGATACAATCAGGACTTACGGTAGCACGGGGTCGGATTGCCATCAAACGCGAGATTCTCTGACAGCACCCCGATTCAACACGCCCGAGATTGGCAATGGCTTCGTGAATTAGCGCCTGTATTTCTTCTTTCGGGCGACGTGCTCCAATTCCAGCTCTTTGCCGAAGGTTTGGCTCATCACCCGGGCCACATAGAGTCTGAGTTCCGCAGAAGATTTCGGATTTCGTCGCAATTTGAGATCGAAGGCGCGTACGGCCTGCCGACTCTGCTCAGAACCCATGGCAATGAGCGCCTTACGGACCTCGCGATAGAGCTCATTTTCGTTGAGGAGCGCGATAAGGGTTGCCGCGGCACGCTGCGCCACACTCTTGCCAAGGGCGACGATG
>JAJRYU010000044.1 GCA_024275615.1 Planctomycetota bacterium | reverse complement strand
TGTCCTGCAATTCTCGCTCAAGATTTCCGACAGGCGTGCACGTTTTGTTGCAACCGTAACTCACGAGTTGCGCACACCGATCACAACGTTTCGCATGTACTCGCAGATGCTTGCCGATGGCATGGTGTCGGAGGGTGAAAAACGTCAGAGTTATTTGCAGACACTAAAAGAGGAAAGCGAACGCATTGCTCGAGTTTTGGAGAGTGTTCTTCTCTACTCACGCTTAGAAGAGGGACGAGCGGCAGCTCGACTTGAAACAACTGGAGTAGTGGAGCTTCTTGATGGACTCTTGGTGCCGATGGGCCGCCAAGCATCGGCCAACGGTCTTACTCTTGATGTCAAGTTTCACTCCGGCCAGCGCGAGTCGGTCACGACGGACAGGCAGGTAGTGGAACAGATCATGCTCAATCTTCTTGAAAACGCTGCTAAGTACGGCACTCGTGAGGATTCCTGCGTTGAATTGGTGAGCACGATATCGGGGAATTCGCTCTTCATCGACGTTGTCGACCATGGGCCCGGTGTGGCCGCTTCGGAGCGAAGGAAAATCTTCAAAGAGTTTCATCGAGGATTGGGCAGAGAAGTAGATGGATTTTCCGGTCTGGGCTTGGGTTTGGCGCTTGGGCGGGAGCTGGCACGGGGTCTGGGGGGAGATCTCACACTCGTTGATTCGAATGAAATTGGCGCTTGCTTTAGACTCCGGTTACCCTTGGCCTTCCACAGTGATTGATCCACAAATTGGACTCACTGTCGCCTCTGGGGGGCATGATCTCATATTTAGGTCAGGCCTTGGATATCAACAAGGAGACCAAGATGAGCCAGGATTGGCAACCCAGCGAAGAAGCTACGATTGCTCGAAAGCTTCTCAGATCGATGGACTGTGGCGTCTTGTCCACCATGTCAGTGGCAATGCCTGGATTTCCATTTGGTTCCGTCACTCCTTATGTCACGACTCACGATGGGCATGTCGTGGTCTTGGTCAGTGATATTGCTCAACACACGAAAAACATGCAGGCGGACGACAAGGTCTGCATGACAGTGATGGACAACGCTGATGGCAACAAACAGGAGCAGGGACGCGCTACAATCATTGGTCGTGCTCGACCTGTTCCAGGGGACAAAGAAGAGGAAGTATCGAGTCGTTACTTTGCTTTTTTTCCTGAGGCAAGACACTACAGCCAAGCTCATGACTTCACCTACTTTTGGGTCGAACCAAAGAAGATTCGCTACATTGGTGGATTTGGCAAGATCTTCTGGATCGAGAAGGAAGATTGGGTGGTCCCAAAGCCGGCATGGTCAGCCGACGAGGCTGGTATCATGGAACACATGAATTCCGATCACCAAGATGCGCTCAATGCTATGGCGAAATTCTATGGTGGCGTCGAATCCGAAGACACGTCACTCGTTGCGGTCGACCCGGAGGGTTGCCACATCAAAGCAGCGGGGCGCATATGCTATATCCCTTTCGCAAAATGCGCCATGACCAAGGACGCTGTTCGTGAGGCTATGGTGACGTTGAGCAAGATGAGCCGCGCTTAGCTGCCGCTCTATCTCTTGATGCTCGCCCGTTTGCTTCCTCGGAACTTGAAGGGACCGGTCTCGAGAACAACTTCAATGGCTTTGAGGCCTTCAGGGCGCTTCAACGAAGCACTTGCGCTGCCTCCTCAGGCATAACCCATATCGGTTATGCGGTTGCCCTTGCTGCCGACGAGCCGACACTGTGCCGGCACGCGTTTGCCATCGCGGATAAGCGTTGCCCCCATGCCACTGTCGGCGGTCACTGCGACAGCAGCTCGCATACGATTCCGCCGTGTCCGCAATGTCGTCTTGAGTTCAACGCCATCTTCCAGCTTGAGCCTTGTTGTTGCCCCCGCCTCTATGGCCAGCGTTTTCCCAGATCCAGATGCCCAAAGTTCCCACTTCTTGCCATTTTTGCCTTGGCGCCGAATTTTGTAGTTCTGTACTTGATACTTCCCGGCGGCCAAAGTTCTCTTGGCATCTTTGTCTGTCTTGCCCCAGACGAGGCGCACAGGATTTGGACCAGATTTGTCGACAGGCATCAGCAAGAGGATTCCCTGATCAAAGGAAACGCTGAGTTGGCCTTCATTTCTTGTCGGTGTCCGTGATTGCGATTCCAACTGCGGCCGACGAAGATTCTTGCTGCGCAAATAGTCCATGAGTTCCTTGCGCATCCCGTTGGACGAGGGAGGGGCAGGGGTGACGCAAGCGGTCGTGGCAATTCGCTTGATCCAAAGTTCATCGGACGCCAGGCCGGAGTCAGGGATGCCGTGGCAGTTCGCGCATCCCCGAAAACCGACCGCTCGATCGACTCGACCATTTTGGCCAAGAGCGGTGAGCCCTGAAATCAGGAGGCATAAGGCCAAGTACCATCGAACCATGAGTTTGCTCCTCTTTGAGTATCTCACCAGACTACTTCATGATACGTGCTTTGGGAAGGAAGCGGTCCATTGTTCTCTGAGGGCGCTCTCATTGATCGCTCAGAGCGTCGGTCCTTGTCGCCTGGCACGAATCATGGAAAAGTGCGACTCATCATTGTCGGTGTCGTAGAGCAGATGCTCTCGACGGTTCAACTCGCATGGAGATCAGAAATGTCGAAATTGATGGTAGTTAGCTTTGTCCTGGTCCTTGCTGGACTGTTGGCCTGTTCCGAGACGACTCATGAGGCGTCACAATCTAGAGCGACAAAGTCCACCAAACCCGAATCACGAAAGAGCACAATGGAAATGTCAGAAGAGAAAACAGATAACGGTTGGGCCGAAGGCGATACGATCGATTCCGGAAATGCAAGCATCCCTGCCATCAGGATCTTGAAGGTCCACAACAATGGTGAAGGCCCTGTTTGTGGCACCGGGAAGATGGCCAAACTGAAATACAAGGCGATGCTGGCCAATGGCTCGGTCCTCGATCCGGGAACACGACCCTTCGAGTTTCGGGTTGGCGGCGGGCAAGCGATCAAAGGTTGGGATATCGTTGTTGCCAAGATGCGCGTTGGCGACAGCTTCACCATTCTCTTGCCTCAAGATCTCGCCTACGGGCCATCAAAAGGCGACCTGATGTTTGACATGCAGCTCTTGTCTGTTCGCTAACGATGTCGGACACCCTTGCTCTCAGGGTCGTGCGCTTCCTGCCGCGCAACCTCCTTTCTCGTACATTTGGCTGGATCGCGGGATTAGAACGTCCCGCGATTCTTGTGCGGCCGTTCATGAACTGGTTTGCCAGACGATTCGGATTGGATCTTTCCGAAGCGGAAAAGCCCATAGCAGAATATCCCAGCCTCTTGGCGCTCTTTACTAGGAACTTGAAGCCGGGAGCACGCCCCATTGAACAAACGCCGGAAGTTCTCGTGTCACCGGTGGACGCGGCGGTGGGGGCGCACGGACCCATCAAGTCTGGTCGCTTGATTCAAGCCAAGGGCATGGACTATGCTGTTGAGGCTCTTCTTGGTGACCGTGTGGAATCTGAAAAGTTCGCGAGCGGCAGTTTCATCACTCTCTATCTCTCACCTAAAGACTATCACCGCATCCATGCTCCTCGTGCCGGTCAAGTCGTTCGTACCATCTATGAACCGGGCACTCTTTGGCCGGTCAATGGCGCAGCAGTCCGCTTGATCCCATCTTTGTTCGCAGTGAATGAGAGAGTGACGACGTTCTTGTCAACAGACAAAGGACCTTTGGCCGTCACCATGGTGGGTGCCACCAACGTCGGCAGTATCGCTTTGGCTTATGATTCTTTGATCAGTAATTGCGGTGGACCGAAGGCCGACATAAATCACACCCAGCAGAATCTGAGCCTGGAGCGCGGTGCCGATTTGGGCGTGTTTCAGCTCGGTTCAACGGTGATTCTGTTGATCGCTGACAGTCAATTTCGATTGAAGGAATTCGCCCTTGGCGAGTCGGTCAAGTTAGGCACGGCTTTGGGGCGTTATGCCTAGACGAAAACCCCCTATCCCTATTGCCGCGCCAAGAAAGCCGCAGCGCCAGCCAAGTATGGCAATTGGTCGCCGAGCGAGGCCGGCAAGATCTTGACGCGCATGGCACTGGTCGGATGAGCGATGCGATCGATTTCCACCCGGGCGGCAGGAATGATCAGATCGGCATGGATACGACCAATCGTGCCCAAGACGATGGCGTCTGGATTGAGCAGATCGACAAGATCGGCACAGAAATGACCCAGTTTCTCACCGCATTCCACCAAGCAGGACTGAGCTACGGCGTCTCCAGCATCAGCGGCCAATCCTACATCAACAGCATCGATCAGGCGCCAGTCCTTGCGGCTGCGGAACAGCAGGCTGTCAACTTGGGTGTGCAACGCTTGGGTTAGTTTCGTGACAGCTAGTTGAGAAAGTCCAGGGCCGCTACAAAATCCCTCCAAAGAACCGCGGCGCCCGAATCCAACTGGGCCGTCAAGGGCAACAAGAGTGTGGCCAACCTCACCGGCCATGTCGTCTTGCCCTTCATGTAATTGGCCGCCAATAATGAGACCAGCACCCATGCCCGTGCTCATGGTCAAGAAGACCATCGTATCCATGCCCATACCGGCACCGAATTTGAATTCGGCAAAGGCTGCAGCGTTGGCGTCGTTCATGAGTTGTGGCTCAAGTTGGAGTCTGTCTTGCAGCGCCTCAGCGATGGGGAATCCATGCCACCCTGGCATGTTGGGCGGATTCAAGAAGCAGCCGGTTCTTGAAGAAAGGGGACCTGGGGCGCTGATTCCAAGCCCGATCAAATCCGAGTCACCTAATTGTCTGCGCAAACAAGAAAATGTGTCGGCGACCATATCGCACAAGGTCTCTGGACCAAGCGCAACCTGGGTGGGGAAACAATCGCTGGCCAAGATCTTTCCGGCCGCAGTGACGATGGCGATGGCTGTTTTCGTGCCTCCTATGTCGACGGCGACAAGGGCTGAATTCTCTGCGGATGTCATGAGCCTATTCTACTCCAGATCGCAACTGAAGGGCGATGAGGGGGGAGTGCCTTTTTTTCTCTCCTCAAGTATACTGGGCGGACAGTGAGTGTCAGATCCAGAAAGCAATCCGTATGACACCAGAGCAATTCTGGGTACTCGCCGTCTTGTGCGGCACATTGGTCCTTCTCGTCACCGAGGTCTTGCCACCCGGAATCTCCGGCCTCTTGGCAATAGGTTCCCTTGTGCTTGGAGATTCGCTTTTTGGTGGGCTTGTTGCCCCCAACAATCGGGCCTTCATCGGATTGGTCAATCCTGCCGTCATCGCTATCGCGTCGATGTTTGTCATTTCCGCAGGAATTACTCGCACCGGTGCGGTGGGTCTATTGGTGAATCGATTCATGCCTGAAGGCAAGGAGTCCAAGAGACACTATGTCGTCTTACTCCTGCTGGTGCTGGTCGGTTCGGCTTTCATGAACAACACACCCCTAGTGTTGATCTTCATGCCAGTCATGCTCGGTTTGGCCACCAAGCTTGGTCAACCGCCCAGCAAGATGCTGATTCCTTTGTCATTTGTCTCGATCATGGGGGGTATGTGCACGAAGATTGGCACGTCGACCAACATCGTTGTGGCGGCGGCTGTTGAAGATCAAATCGAATTAGCGATGTTCGACTTCTTGCCCATGGGCATCATCCTCGCTGTGGCGGGTGTTGTTTTTATTCTCGTCTTTGGCGAGAAGTTGCTGCCGTCGAGAGCTTCCTTGGGGCTGGGTAGTAGCATGAAAGCCGAGTACATGACGGAAATGGAGATCGTTGCGGGCTCCGTTTTTGTCGGCAAAAAGATTGGCGAATTTCTGCCGCGGAGTGTCGGTGCTGTTCGAGTGCTTCAGCACATTCGCAATGATGTGATTCACCCGGCGGACCCAAACACGGAATTGCAAGCTGGGGATCTGTTGCTCATCAAGGGCGATCCATCGGCAATCATGCATCTTCACCAAAGTGGTGAAACCGGCGTCATGCGCACGGTCAATGTCAGTGAAGATGAGCAGACTCACACACGGCGTGTGGCCATGAGTTTGGTGGAAGTTATCGTCAAGCCCGGATCTAGGTGGGTGGGCCGTCGCGTGCGCGACGTTGGTTTTCATGAGCGTTATGGTGTTGGGATTTTTGCGGTCCAGAGGCATGGCTCACATCTGCGTGAGAAAGTCGAGGACTTGAATCTCAAACCTGGCGACATCCTTCTTGTACAAGGGCCGGTCAAGAATCTGGAAAACCTCAAAGTCTCTGACGCATTTTTTGTCGTTGAAGGAATTGACGCTCACATAGCCCACACCCACAAGGCGCCGATGGCTATTTTTTCTGTCATTGTGTTCCTCATCATGGCCATGTCAATGCCGTCTCAAGTGCACGTTGCTGCCTTGGTCTCTGCCTTGATCATGGTTGTTGGCCGATGTATTACTCCGAACCAAGCATACGCTTCACTTGATTGGGATGTACTCTTCTTGTTGGGCGGAACGATGAGCCTGGGAGCAGCTTTTGACATGACAGGCTTGGCGGCTTTCATTGCTGAAGGCATTGTTGTAGTCACAGCTCCCTATGGTGAACGAGTCGCTCTGTGCAGCATCTTTTGTTTTACCGCTTTGATCACCCAAGTCTTGTCGAACAATGCCGCTGCCGCCATCATGACACCGCTTGCTTATGCAGCCGGAATGCAATTTGCGCTCGCTGAAGATTCTCTTGCCAAACCAGAAGCAGCCCTTCCCTTTATTATGTCCGTAGCATTTGGGGCAAGTTGCTGCTTCTTGACACCCATAGGGTATGGCACAAATCTGATTGTCTATGGTCCAGGGGGCTACCGGTTCAGAGACTTTCTGAAATTGGGTTTGCCCCTAACTTTGATTTTTTCGATTCTCGCCACGATTTTCTTACCCTTGATCTATTAGGATAGTGTCATGATCTTCGTTTTGGGGATTTTCCGGTAAGGGTCACTGCAGGCAGGACTTAGATTCCAATTGCGGGCTTTTTTTTCTTTTTCGACGAGGTGGCTTCAGTTGCGACACAAAAGCTTATGAATGGTCCGTTGATTGATGACAAGTTACTGACACGCGTGATTGCTGGAGATCAAGGCGCTTTTCGTGTCTTGGTGGAACGTTGCGATCGCTTGGTGACAGCCTTGTTGATCGATCGCATCGGCAACCGTGAAGAGCTGTGCGACTTGCGACAAGAGGTCTTTTTTCGAGTCTACAAGGGGCTTGATCGGCTCCGCGAGCGCAAGAAGTTCAATTCTTGGTTACGAGGCATTTGTCGCAATGTTGTCCGCGAGTTTTGGGCAGCACGTGCAAAGGCCCATGGTGCGCTTGAGGACACTGAAGAGCCTGTTGCTCCGATTGCCATAGACGAAGAAAAAGAGTCGATTGAATTCGCTCTGCACAAAGGACTAGAAGTCTTGCCAATACGCTATCGAGAAGTTTTGAGGCTCCGTTACTTCGCCAAGCTCAGCTATGACGAAATCGCGACGACTCTTGGCTTGTCCTTCATGGCGGTAGACGCCCTGATGCGCCGAGCAAAGTCACGGCTCAAAGAGACAGTCGCGCCGTTGTTGGAGCGGGAGAACCTCAAGTGAGTGATCAAGGCGCCAATATCGAGAAGCTTTTGGAACGTTATGTCACTGACGACCTTTCAGAAAGTGATCGAGAGCTAGTTGAACAATACTTGACGGGTTCTGGGGCGGATGCTGCTCGTGCGAGAGACGACCTGCGCTTTGAGCGCCTGTTGGTGGCAGCTCTTGACTTGACGACTTCAGATGAAGACATCGCTGACGCGGTTCTCGAGCGTGTTTTTCAGCGTCCTCTAGCCGAAAGCCGAAAAAACTTTCGTCAAGATGTGGCGGTCGTCGCGTTGCGCGAGGCACAAGCCGGCGGGAGGATTGGCGAACGACGCAATCAGTTTTGGACTTGGCGTGTCAGACGTTATGCAACGATGGCTGCCTGCGCGGCGGTTTTCGCTTTGACAATGTGGCTTAATGCGTCCATGAATCGAGGTCGGCCGATTGAAGGAACTCGCCCCCAAGAACCATTCCTCGTGGATAGCGTGGCTTCGGTTGCCTACCTCGAAGGTGCGAGTGATAGTTTGCTCGAGGAAATCCCCGAGCTTCCGTCTGATCGCAAAGGTGAGAGCGTTTTGGCAGGCGAGGACATCACAACCGACCAGAACGAGTCTGCCGTCATTACGATGAAAGGCGGCGGGAGAATCTACATTCAACCCCTTAGCCGCATTCAGATCATTCGAGTCGAATCCGGGAGGAAACTCAAACTCAAGGTCTTCGAAGGTGCTTTGCTCTATGACTTCTCTCGAGCCAATGGTGCCGTGCCGGTTGAGTCTGGAGAAGGGCACCATGGGCGCCTTAAGGGATTCGGACGAATTCGTGTCGCTTCGAGTTCCCCCGATGGCGCCGATCGACTGTCAATGGTAACATCTTTGGGACAAATCCTATTGGTGCGTGTTTGGCGCAACGGTTACGCGACTTTTCGCAGTACGTCCGGAAACGTTCAGATTCGCCGAGGCCAGCTTGGAGTCGTCGGCCCCGAGTCTGTCTTGACCGTCGATGACACCGAAGAGACCAAGTCCGTGGATCTCCTTGCTGCTGGGAATTGGTCTCTCAGCAAGATCATCAAACAACCTGCGAAGCCAACAATCCAGGTGGCACGGAGATTGCTCACCCGGGAAGACGTTGTCTATGAAGTACTCCGAGTTTTCGAGTTTGATCTGATTGATATCATCTCGGCAACGGCCGTGATTAAAGCGGAATTGAAACGCCTGGGGTGTGAGCCCACACCCGGCGAAGTCGCAGATGCCCGACGTTTTGTGATGAACGACGAATTGATGCAGATTCTTCCGTTCCGATCAGCAGACGCTCAAAGGACACGTGCCCAGCAAATTGCCGGTTTTCTTGCCATTGACAGGGTCTATCACCAGGGACGCAAGTCGAATAGAGTCT
>JAJRYU010000560.1 GCA_024275615.1 Planctomycetota bacterium | reverse complement strand
GATGAGGTTTACCCGCCCTGGCGCCCGCACAATATAGCGAGGTAAACGGCCGTATTGTTGTTCGAAACGCCGAGCGGTAAGTTGAATTCTGAGGTTGTGTCTCATGAAGCAAGCCACTGCAGAACAACATAGATAACAAGGGTCACAATAACGATGGCGGCAGATGCAACATGAACGCCGCGCCACGGGGCCATGTCTACAGGTGCAACACACACATGACAACTATCCGATCTTTCCGCCAGCGATCGGGGGCACAACCAGGCGAAAACAAGAAGCACGGAGATTGCCAAGACTGTGCTGATGAAATAGCCGTGAAGCCAGTGAAGTCCATCGATGGGTTCACAAAAAGTAAACACAGCGTAGGAAACGAGACCTACACCCATCGCCGTTTTGGCCCCGAGAGCAGGAGCCCGGCTGGAAAGAACACCGACAAGAAAGATCGCGATGATTGGAACACTGTAGAGTCCATTGATCTTCTGTAAATATTCAAAGATTGACTCCATCTGGGCCAGAAACGGTGCCACAATCATGGAGAAAATCGCCAAGATGGTGCCAAAGATCTGCCCAATCCTGACGATTCGCCGGGCACGCTGCGGTTCCGGAATATCTTTGCCCCACAGAGGGGAATAGAAATCGAGACAAAAAAGTGTTGACGCCGAATTGAGAGCGCTATTGAAAGAACTGAGAATGGCGCCGACGAGAACGGCGCCAAAGAGGCCCAACGACCAGCCCGGCAAGACGTGACGTACCATCTGTGGGTAGGCTTGGTCATTGGCGGTGATACCCAGATCTTCAGCCATGTGAAAAGCGATGATGCCCGGAAGACAGAGCATCAACGGCCCCAGCAACTTCATCCCCGCCGCGAAGAGAATTCCCTTTTGCCCTTCGGCCAGACTACGTGCCGCCATAGCTCGCTGCACGATGACTTGGTTCGTCGACCAATAAAAAAGTTGAATGAACATCATCCCGGTCAGAAGTGTCGGCCAAGGCACGGAGACAACGTCACCGTTCTTGCCTGTCCTTGCCAGAGTGGCGAGAGACTCGGGGTGCTCATCCAAGAGAGTCAGAATACCATGCCAAACTGACCCCTGGCCCAAGGCCATCAACGCCAACACGGGTATCGTTAGCCCACCGATGAGTAGTCCAATACCGTTGATCGTGTCGCTCACTGCAACCGACCGCAAACCACCGAAAATGGCATAGAAACTCCCCAAGGTGCCAATCCCGACGACAATCACCCACAGGGGCAAATCAAGATCGAACATCTTCTTCAGAACGAGAGATCCGGTGTAGAGCACTACGGGCAAAAGAACGGTCACATAGCCGAAGAGAAAAAGACCTGAAACAAGTCGCTTGGTGGCCACATCGTACCTGACCTCGAGAAAACCGGGTGTTGTGGAAAAACCACTGGCAAGATAACGGGGTAGGAAAATCAAGGCTGTGGCAATCATGGCAAATGCCGCCAGGGCCTCCCAAGCCACACCAACGAGGTTGCCGTCCTTGAAGACAGCGCCGTTTAACCCAACGAGTTGCTCAGTAGAGAGATTTGTCAAGAGCAGCGAGCCCGCGACGATGGGCCAAGCGAGAGACCGACCCCCGACAAAGAAGTCCTCGATCGCATCATCGGAGTGTTTCATTCGCCGCACAAGAATGAAGGTCGCCAAGGCAACAGCTACGGTAGCGCCAAGAAATGTCGTGACAGTTAGAATCATCGTCAATCGGTCTTACCTGTTTTCCAGAAATCGCGTGATCGCTTGATTGGCTCCGACGCAACATCCTACTCCTTTTTGCCATGGGCGCAGGTGCTTGTCATTTCTTTGAATCCAATCCTGGACTGCCCCATTTCCTGCTATAACCTGCCTATGAAGGACAAGAGGACCATGATCTGTGACACGCTGGCGGCCATCCCCCTTCTGGTCCTAGCGTTCCTATTTTTCCGCCCGCTCTTGGGCGGAAGTTTTCTCACCGACGATTTCCACAACATTCGTTTCGCGACTTATGGCCCTGAAGGCAAGACCACATTTGATCCGGATGAGCCAACAGAAGTCCTTGCCTACTTTCACACCAAAGCCACTGACCGTTTCGAACTCTACCGTCCTTTGGTCCCTCTGAGTTTTCGTCTCAGTTATGAACTTTCCAAAACAGAAGCGCGGACCTTCATTCTGACGAACATCCTCTTACATTTGCTGGGAGCGCTCCTGGCCATGTATTTGGCACGGTCATTCTTCCCAAGTCTGAGCCGATTGGAGCTCCTATTTGCTGGCGCGCTTTTTCTTTTTTCACCACTGCAGACACAAGTGGCCTTTTGGTCTTCCGCGCGTTCTGACAGCTTGTGCTGGATTTTTGGCGCCTTGGCCTTGCTTGGTAAATGGTCAAACCGCAGGAGTTGGCTGTGGCCGACGTTTTTTGCCTCTCTCGCCATGCTCAGCAAGGAGTCTGGGCTTGTCTTCCTGTGTCTCGTCGGATTTTGTGATCTCCTTCCAGCGACCATCGAAAAACCAACAAATGGCAAAGCTCGTGCTCTCCGCATCGGCTTGCTCTTCGTGGTTCTTTTGTCCTACATCGGCATGCGGGCTCACATTTTTGGTGACCTGGTCGGCGGCAACAGCTACGGCAGCAAGAGTTTTGCCGATACTTTGCGCGAACATGGTTGGGACAACCTCAAGACTGGATTCTTGACCGCATTGGCGCCAGCAACATCTGTTGTCATTCCCAACGAATCATGGCGTCTTGTGCTCAAGGTCTTATTGAGTGCCAGCACCACCTTGGTCTTATTCTTTGGGCTTGGAGCGATCGCCAAGAAAGGCTTCGGACGATCGTTTTTGGTATTGGCGCTCCTGGCTTTGCCTTTTCTCATGGCGAGCGTGGTCAGCCGCCTTGACGAACGCTTTATCAACACCCGAGGCTGTTACATTCCGATGTTTGCTTTGGCAACTCTCCTTGCCCTCGTCTTGCAAAGGTACAGAAGAATAGGCCTTGCTATCGGAATCACCCTCGTTTTGGCGTCCTTACCTACATCTTGGAAATTGCAAGAACTGTATGTCGAGTCTAGCCGAGGCACAGAGCAGATCCTAGAAGCCATGCGCCGACCTCTGAACCAACTTCCCAAGTCTTCATCACAACAAGTGACGATTCTCAACTACCAGCATCTAACATGGTTCCAGGGCGGGTTTAGTGCCGCAGGATGCCTGCAGCCCGCGCTCATGCGCCCTTTTACCCCGGTTGACTACCACTCAACTTTGGTCCTACTTGACGACTATGACCCGCAACGCGCTTTCTTGACGCCCTTTGAAGACGCAATCATCGCCAATGGCACCGGAATTTTCCTCGACATGAGGCTGCAAAAGGAGAAGACCGCCTTTGATTTCAATCTTTTGCACCCAAGAATCACACAAGGAAAGTTGGCAGAATCCATCACAGCAATCTCTCCTGAGTCCAGAAGTGAACAGCAACTTGATCCGGGGAAACCGAACACTTTGATTCCTCGCTTCGTGATCAGTCACCCAGGGATCTTGGCGCCGAACTACCGCGTCTGCCTATTCAATCCGAAAGGAAGGGTTGTTGATACGATCGCTGGAATCGAGTCGAGTAGAACGCGCAAAGATGGGAGTCTCGAAGTCACCTTGGTCCTCCCTTCACTTTCGCCACAAATGGCGCACAACTACGATCAACCCAAGCACATGGCTTGGAGTGTATACTCCGAAGGTGCCGACGGTGAAATCAAGGCGCAGAGCGCATTGACTGTCTACTTGGTTGGAGTTGCAAGTCATGATTGAAGTCACGCCAGGATTGGCGATTCCCGAAGATGAGCTTGGGTTCGAGCAGAATCGGGGCGGCGGTCCCGGCGGCCAAAAAGTCAACAAGACTTCGTCCAAGCTAACTTTGATTTTCGACATCCCAAATTCGCCAAGTCTCAGTGAGTGGCAGTGCAAACGTCTCATGGACAAACTCGGTCATCGCTTGACGAAAGAAGGAATCCTCCGCCTTGATGTTCAAAGTGAACGAAGCCTTCTGGCCAACCGGCGGCTTGCTATTGAGCGCTTCGTCAATCTTTTGAGAGATGCTCTGCGCCGAGAGAAACCACGCAAGAAAACCCGACCGTCTCTGGGTTCAACGAAAAGGCGACTTTCAAACAAGAAGAAACGCGGAGATCTCAAACGCGACCGTGGTCGCAAGAACTGGGGCGACTAGTTTTCAGCGAATCAGAGATTGGTAGAACTCGGCGTGAAGTCGCGCAGATTTCTGCCAAGAGAATGATTCAGCATGTGCCCGTCTTGCCGCTAGTTGAGCCGAGTTAATCTGATCATTGTCCGCCCAAGCCTTCTTTATCGCGGTAACCAAGGACTGTGCAGATCGACCATCATAGTATTCGACAAGGTCTAATCCGATCTCCTTGCTGGCGGCGTGAGCTGCCGTCACCACGGTCATCCCCAATATCAGCCCCTCAATGATGGGCAGACCGAAACCTTCAATCAAAGACGGGCAGACGAGACAGCTTGCCTGCATCATCTCTTCAAGCTTCCTGCCATCACTTTGCGGTCCAATGAACTCAATCGAGGAACCGTCAGCAACTTCCATGTCAAGTCGCCCTAACCAACGCAAACGAGTTTCTGGAAACTCCTGGCGCAAGAGGTCCAACGCTCGGCTGACAACATCGGGCATTCGTCTGTGGCGTAGCGTGCCAATGACCAGAAGATCGCGCGACGATAAAGCCGGCCCCGGCGGTTCAACTTCCAACAACTTGGCATCAACTCCATGGTGGATGACCATCTTAGGGGCTCCAGCTTGCGGAAACCGACTAACGAAATCAGCTTGGGTCGCAGCACTCGGGAAGATCGTTGGAAGATCCTGAGATTCAGCTGTGAATCTCTTGCGGATCTTGGTGCTTCGGTTTTCTTCCCCTGAGAAAACCTCATCTTGAGGTAAGTCGTGAATCGTCCGACAGCAAGCCATGGCCGGCCTGACCTTGGGGACATGGGACACGGGAGCGACAAGCAGATCAGCACCGACTTTCGCTGCTAGTTTGGGCAAAGATCGACGCCGCCACCATGCACGGGGCAATCTTGTGCGGTCAACGTGAATCTCCCAATGCTCTTCCATGCCGCTTACAGTTTGGGAAAAAGGAACTCGTCCCAAGGCACAAAGACGCCATCCGGAAAGAGCACCGGGCAGATGTTGGGCCAAGGCCACAGCGTAGCGTTCGACCCCCGTAGGGGGTTCATTCTCAAGAACACTAAAATCAAATGCCAAAGTCGGTGGCGACAAGAATTGCTCCTCATGGGATCTTCGCGAGCGAGGTGAATCGTCTAATCATTTGTATC
>JAJRYU010000559.1 GCA_024275615.1 Planctomycetota bacterium | reverse complement strand
CCCCGTTCGATCTGCCTACTGGGCAGGATCGTGCGGGGCACACGCTCAAGCTCTTTGGTTGCGAACCTGAGGATTTCCTTGGCACCGACATCATGACGCAACAATGAAATGGCTGATGCTGCCCACGACATACCTTGTAGTTCTTCATCACTCATGGCGAGAAAAGAGAGGACGCGCTGGTCATCGCTTGAGATCAGATAGTTTGTGGACTTGATGCCGTCGGATTGGCTGATCATGTGTGCCAATTCACTGACACATTTTTCAGTCACACTTTTTGGGACGCCGTCTTTGGGAGCAACGACACAGATAATGGGCTCTAAATCACCGAACTCATCCAGGAATGCGCGGTAGTCTCGCATGTACTGACGATCGGCGGAGATCAATTCATCCGTGTTGGCATTCATTTTTAGGAAAAGGGCAGCACAGAGGATGGAAACGAGAGACAGGAATACGGCGACGACCAAGATGAGCTTGGGTTTGTCGAGAGCCAACTTGGCCATGGATTTGAGCAGGTTGTCGCGCATCGTCGTTCGTTTCAGCTGGGATTCTTGGACTGCTCGCGGGAGCGCGCTGTCATGGCGTGCTTGGAGAGTTTCTTCAAAACTTCCCAAACCGGGCCGGGGAACTTGTGGAGGTTCTTCATTACCGCTTCGAAGCCATCGAGAAACCACTTGAGATCTTCATCCGTGACGATGAGTGGTGGTAGGAATTTGACGACGTCTATGGCGTGGCCAGCGACTTGGCTCAGAATACGGTGGTCATCGAAGAGGGGAATAACGACGGCCTGAGGGAATAGGTTTTGGTCCATCTTGTGAATGAGCTTCCAGCCGGTCTTCAAGCCGAGAGACTTGGGCTTGCCGAATTCAACTCCCAACATCAAGCCGCGGCCCCGTACCTCGTGTATGAGCTCGTACTTTCCTTGAAGCGCTTTGAGACCAACTTTGAATTTCTCTCCCATGATCCGAGATCTCTCAATGAGATTCTCGTCGTCCAAGACTGTCAAGCTTGCTAACCCAGCCGCCATGGCCAGGTTGCCCATGGAAAATGTGGTGGCGTGAACCATGGCACGTTCCATCGACGAATAGACCGATTCATAGATCCATTTCTTCATCAATACCGCACCGACCGGGATGTAACCGCCGGAAAGGGCTTTGGAGAACAAGACGATGTCTGGGTCGATCCCTTCCCATTCGTAGGCGACAAATTTGCCAGTGCGCCCGAGCCCGGTTTGGATCTCGTCAGCGATCATCAGGGTACCGTACTTCTTGCACAGTCGTTCTGCTTCCTGGAAGTAGTTCTCATCTGGGATATTGATGCCCTTGCCTTGGATAGGTTCGAATATGAATGCACCGACATCCCCTGAGGCCAGTTCCCGTTCCAAGGCATCGAGATCATTGAACGCGATCATGCGACCGCCGGGAAGAAAAGGCTCAAAGCCAGCGCGAAAACTGTCATCGCCGTTGGCGGAGAGGGCACCATTTGTCAGGCCGTGAAAGGCCTTCTTGAGGTGAACATATCCGGGCTTTTTGGTGGCATAACGCGCGAACTTGAGTGCGGCTTCTACGGCTTCTGTTCCAGAGTTGCAGAAATATGTTCGTTCCAACTCATTAGGGACTCGTTGCTGCAACTCCTTGGCTAACTCTCCAGCCAAGATCGGCGCGTCAAAAGCGATCCAGCCGGGAAAATCACTGGCGATGACGTCTTTGATGGTCTGCTTGATTGTCGGGTGATTGCGGCCGAAATTAAACACCCCCCACCCCGACATGAAGTCGAGATAGCGCCGACCCTCAGCATCGATGAGGTGGGGTCCTTCCGCACCGACATAGTTCCTGTTGAAACCGATAGTCCGGAGGACCCTCGTCCATTGGGGATGGACGTGATCACTGAAGAGATCGAATTGTCGGCCCCGGGCCGAGGCCAGGATTTCATTGATGTCGATGGGCAAGATCGCGCTCCTTTACTTCCAGCGCATCATAGGAAGGCAAGGTGGAGAGTTCACCCCAAAGGCAGCAAAATGCCTGCTATTTGATTTCCAGGACCACTGGGCAATGGTCGGAGCCCATGACTTTGTCGAGGATTTCGGCCCCCTCCATGCGGTTTCTAAGGTTCGCCGAGACAACATGGTAGTCCAGACGCCAGCCGACATTTCTTTCTCTGGCGCCGCTGCGCATGGCCCACCAGGAATAGGCGTTTCTTTGGTCGGGGTGGAAATGTCGGAAGGAGTCGATCCAAGAGTCCTCGAGCCAGCGACTCATGGTCTCGCATTCGACGGGCATGAAACCGGATTTCTTGCGATTTGGCTTGGGGCGAGCTAAGTCAATTTCCTTGTGTGCCGTATTCCAGTCCCCAGCAACAATTACCTTCCTGCCGCTTGCGACTCTTGCCTCGGCATGTTGGCGGAGAGCATCGTAAAACGCCAGCTTGTATTGCAGGCGCTCATCGCTGGCGCCACCGTTGGGGAAATAGACGTTGTAGAAGTCGATAACACCGTGTCCGGTGATGAGCACACGGCCTTCATCATCAAATTCATCTGAACCGAAGCCGTATTCAACAGTTTTCGGCTTACGCTTGGAAAAGGTGGCGACGCCGCTGTATCCCGGACGTTCAGCGGGATTCCAATAGGCAAAGTAGCCGCGAGCGGCCATGAGGTCTTCGTCGAGTTGCTCGGGTTTTGCTCTTATCTCTTGGACACCCAAGACGTCCGGTTGCTCAGCTTCGAGCCAATCGAGAAATCCCTTCTTCTGGGCAGCGCGTATGCCGTTGACGTTCCATGAGACGAATCGCATTGTGTTTCCTTGGTAATCGGGAGTTATTCAGAATGTCGTTGATAGTAAGTGCGGAAGTTCATTGCGCAAGGTCGCCAAGCTCTCGTTGACCTTCCATGAACTCTTCGCGCGCTGACCTGCGACATTGCTGATGGCGCGAACAACTGTGAGTTCAATTCTCGACAAACGACAAGAAAGGGCGACGCCATAGCTTTCCATGTCTTCAACTAATGCACCTTCGCAAACAGCAAGATTGGATTCTGCTTCCTGTGCGTCTGCGGAAGCTGAAGCCACCGAGATGATGGGGCCAGCCAAGATGTCGTGCACAGGTGCAGTGAGGGGAATCCAAGGGGTATTCAACTGAGCGTGATTTCCTAAGTCAAAACCTAAGTCCCCTGCAGCCTGGTGATCTTTGCCTTGGCCGGCTCCAACCCCCCGCAAATGCGCAAGTGTTCCTGCCACAAGAGAACCGACAGGGGCTTGCACGTTGTCGTAAGTTCCGGCAATACCAAGAAGGAGTACGTGAGAGGGGGCAAACTTGTGGAGAAGATGGGCTGAAAGAGCTGCTGCGCAGGGCAAACCAAAACCACAAATTGCCGCGTGAGGGTGCCCTGGGAGATTTTCGATTTCAGTGATCTCCTGCGGTTCTGGAACCACGCCTACGAGGGAATCTGCTTCCATCTCCGTCGGTATTAAAATGAGCAACTTTTTCATCAGCATTGACTGAGAAGGTTGAGAGTTTCTTTGATGGTGTGGCGATGTGCTGGATCGCTATATGAGAGATTCTCCTGGCGATCTGTTACTTCCCAAAAAAGCTTGGGCGGATCGTTCAAAAGTTCTTCTTCAATGGGGCCCCAGTCCATGGGTTGGGCCCCAACCAAAGATGCACGGATGAGATCTGCGAGGCCTGTTTGGTCTTGAGCACGCATCTTCGCTTCCGTCAGAAGTCTCGCCTTGGCGATTCCCGCGGAGATGATCTCCTTGCCGTTTTTGTGGCCCAAGTTGATCGAGAGCCAAATCGCCACCATGTCAGCCAGTCGGCTCTTGTTCCCTTCAACATCGGAAATGACCCGACCCAAATCCAAGGCGATGAGATCTCTGGCAAAGGGGAGCTCCTGGGACTCCGCCATAGAAGCGTAGTAACGCAACCTGCGAGCCATATCGACGACGCTTTCCGGGGAGTTCTTCCACAGTCGTTTTGCCATGATTCGCACTTGGAAAACGAGATCAAAGACGGCGTGGATGTCCTCTCTGGTGATCGCTTCGCGTAAGAAATTGTTGAAGAACTTGATAGTCAACGACAAAGCACCAACGTCATTGTTTTCTGCAGCGGCGAGAGCGAATCGTCGTTGGCTGCGACTAATGGCGGAGATCACGTCGGGCATTTTCGCAAGAGCCGAAGTGTAAGCCCGTGCCAATTGTCTGAGAATCTCCATTTCTACCCAGGTTTTTTCCTGCAACACCGCGTTCATCGCTTGCTTGGAGAAGCCGGCGAAATGCTGAGGCCCGATCTTGAACCAGTCATTGCCGAATTTACCTTTTACTTTTTCGTAGTGTTTGGCGCAGCTACACAGGGCTTCGACTGCGGACAAAGCGACTTCGCGGTCGGAGCGCTCCAATGCGCGCAAGATGACGTTCCCCAAGTTGCGGATGCGCTGACCCAATTCTTCTTGACGATGGGCCTTTGATCCTGTCGCCGATGGTTTCATGGCATCAAGTGTGGTGTCATGAAGCTTGGCGACAATGGTGCGAGGCTCCAAAAATCGAAAAACAGAGAACAGATAGGGCAAAAGAAGAATCAGGCAACTGAATGCCAAGAACAAGGCGATCCTGAGTATCGGGACGCATTCGTCAGAGCGAACTGGAAGCCTCGCGGTCCAAACACAAGTTGCGCCAGTGAAAACGTAGATCCCCAGCACGATGCAATTGGTTCGATCACGAACAAAGACAGAGATGAGTTGGGGCGTATACATGTTTGCGGTCAACGGAACCGCCAAGAACAAACAGGCAAACACTGTTGATATCAGCGCCGTCCCAGTTCGACTCAAGTTGGATGCCAAGTTACGACGTTCCGCAGGGTCGTCAGGAATGAGGCCGCCGTCGGTCATAGCCCAAAGATGGAGGGCGAAGAACCAAACGACGGCAATGGCAGCCACGATGAGGACTATGCTAATACTGAGCTGCCGCCGCTCTTTTTGCAGAAATCTCTCGTAGAATACCATCCACTCTCTCCTGTTCCTCATCCACCGTCTTAAAGTGCAGGGCGAATTCTCAGATTCCTTCGATGATCAGGTATCCTCGAAGCCTTGTTGTTGTCGACTTCCGTCCTCGCAACCTCATTGTGACATCTTTAGCACCCTTCGGCAGGGGGGAGCGAATCAGAATTGTCCGCGCATCTGAAATCGGCCATGTAACCTGGCATGCGGCTGCTCCCATGGTCAAGACAACATGCGAAAATGGTTGCTCTTGTTGATTTTCCAGCTCAAGGATGAGCACCCTCGGTTTTTCTGATGGTTCGATTGTGAGCGTCTGCGGCAAAGGAAGCGGTAAGGACTGAGCGTATCTTGTGACCCCCGAATCGGGCAACTGGCGTCCTCGTAGCCAAATACGGAGTACCAAGTCGCGGATCTCTTGGTTGGGATCCTCGCGGTAGCGCGTCAGGAATCTATCCTTGACTTCGGGATCGTTGAAGACACTCACCGCTTTTAACATCGCCCTACGTTCGAAAACTGATAGCGATTGCTGCTCAAGACGCAGGAGATGAGGAGCGCTTCCGAGATGATTCGTGGCAGCAATAAGCTGATAGCCTAGGCGTCTGATAAATGGGTTCTTTGTTGCGAACGCCCGAGTCAACAGATGTTGGACTCTGGGGAAATCAGAGGCCTGACCTGTACTTTTGAGACCTTGACCAACAAGGAGCAAGGCGAGAGGCTCCTTCGTTGAATTCTCACTGAGCTGCGGAATTCGCCAGGCAAGTTTGTGTTCGACGGCGAGAACTTGAGCTCCCATGAGGACCCAGGGATCATCGATGGATTTGATCCAGGTTTTGAACTCAGATTCAACCCATGTCGATTTGAAACGGATCAAGCGGAGGGCTTGCCGAATGAGAGGACGATTCCCAGGGAGAAGAGCATCACTTAGTTTTTGTTTAGGAAAGAGGGTATCCCTGGTCATGAACCAACTGACCAAGGCAGCCGCTGCTGGCGGAGTTTCCCGGGCAAGTTTTGGTAGGAGCGCAAGCGTCGCTTCACTATCGCTTGTCTCGCACGTCGCCAAGAGCGACAAGATGCGGCCGTAGGTGTCCGGCATCTCTATAGGAGCGCCAGCAGCCATGAGCTGCGCCTCCAATCTGCGCACAAGATCGGGGGAGTGGTCGGCGATGTTTGTTTCTTCTTTTGGATCGTTTGCGCGATCGAATAACCAACGTGTGCGGTATTCTCGATCGACAATGAATTTGTAACGGTCGGTCACCAGTGCGATCAGATTTCGATCGCGTCCTTGACTGATAGGGGGCGCTTCGGCGATCGATCGGTTGGCTCTTCCCTCATCGTCACTGAAGAGAATCAAAGGTAGCCAACTGCGTCCAGCGTAGGGCGGCCGTGACAATTGTCTCAAGCTGAACAAATCCTCCAAACTGGGTGCGAGATCAACCAAGCTAACTTGAGTCGTCACTTCTGGTTTGCTCACCGCAAATGGCGGTCGGATGATCAACGGCACATGAATCGCTTCTTGATAGAGATTGCTACCATGAAAACGAGTTTGGTGCTCACCAAAGGCCTCGCCATGGTCGGAACTCACGATGACCCAAGCGTCTTTCAGAAGGCCCCGGGATGCAAATGCTTCGATCACGGTTTTGACTTGGCGATCGGCGAGACGGACTTCGCCGCAGTAGGCATCGAAATCCGTATTCCCTGTTTTCAGCTCCGAGGGGGCTTGGTCGTAGGGTGCATGAGGTGTCATCAAGTGGACATAGGAGAACCAACGTTTATCAGTTCTGGAAGGCAGGACTTGTTTGATCATCTCGTCTATGTCGGGGTCGATTTCGTGCAGAGTGGCGTGTTGAAAACCGAAATTCTCTCGAGTGAAATCAAGTCGACGAGAGCGCGCCCCGTGGACTCTTGCGGTAAAACAAGAGCGGGTGACTACGCCTTCGTCATTGAGGCGGTCCGTGATGAGCGGCACTTTGTCCAAGCCTTGGGATGTCGCGAGGATTTGTCCGGGCAAAAGCCCGCTGAACATGGAAAAGAGCGTCCAATGAGAAATCGCCGCTGGGCTTGTGGCCTGGAGGAAAGATGTGCCTTCTTGGGCCCATTGACTCACGTTTGGAGTAAGGGGCTGACCACCCAGGGTCTCGGACAGAAGATCGGCGCGCAGAGCGTCGATGGTGATCAGCAGCACACCTCGCGTCGGAGCGCCACGGATTTGGAGATCTTTTTGGACCTTCTGCTGAAGGTCTGAACCCCAGTAGAGGGTGTGAGCTTGCCCAAGGGCGTTACTTGTTGACACGGGTTCTATCGGCCCTACCTGCCCAGGCAGCACCATGGCAAGCCAAGAAGAGAGTACACCGTGTTCAAGACTCCACCGTCTCACGGGTGTTGACAGAGACATCGACAGGACAGAAACAAGGACGAGCACGGCCGATGCGACGAGGGTGCGAATGGGCGCTCTGCCGCGCAATCTCCTCCGAGAAGAAAGTAGAGCGATCAGGAATAGGAAGACGAAGCACCCGGTGAGTTGTTGGAGCCTGAGGTAGTGAGCGCCGCCCAGTTTCATGATGCCGCCGTAGAGAAAAAGAGCTCCGGCTGATTGGCACCACAACCAAGGCGGTCGTTGCCGGAGTTTTTGCGAAGCGAACCAGGAGGCTATAAAGATGCAAGCCGCCAACCAGGACCAGTGGCTGGCCAGGAAAAATGTCTTCGCTTCCGCCCCCAGGGCTGCTTCCGAGCCAAGGAGAAAAAGTGTCCACGCTGCCGCGGCGGCCAGAAGCCATGGGCGCCACAAGATACTCCCCACAATGCCACCGATCCCTGGCAAGAATGCCAAGGCCAAGAAGGGAATCCACAGGAGATTCATGTCTTCAAGTGTGGTAGTCGTGTCGGAAAAGAAAAGTTCTGTCGAAGCCAAAGTGAATCCCGCAGCGAATCCCAACCGGCCGCCGGTGGTCCATAGTCTCTTTTCTGTCAAAACTGCTGCTCGGTTCGTTCGGTATGTTGGCTCTGAGAGCTCTTGGCTGACTCTTGCGACGTCCTGTGAGGCGAAGACTACACAATAAATGAATTCTATTCAGGGTATGTTGATGAACACCCGAAAACTTGGATGCGGCCACACTCTGGTCTGTTTCTTCGATGGCCAAGGTCGGAGTGAGACTTGAAGGCCGCTTGGCAAGAGATAAAGTGCCGTTGCCTCCGTTGGGGAGGAAATCGACAAATTGATTGGGCTCACAATAAGGCCAGGAGTTTTCTTTCATGACTAGCAACATCCCTGCAATCTTTGATTGCGATGACGACAAAGACAAGAAGGACAAAGGCACTCCCTTTGCAGAAAAACTCCTCAAATCCCGCACGATCATCGCCTCAAAAGGCGTGGACGATGAATTGGCTGCCAGTGTCATTGCCCAACTCTTGGTTCTTGAGCAGGACGATCCGGAAAAGCCAATCACGGTGATTGTCAATTCGCCCGGAGGTTCAGCCGATTCAGGATTCGCGATCTATGACGCCATGCGCTTCGTCAAATGCCCAGTACGGTCCATCGTCATGGGACTTTGCGCATCCGCTGGTGTGATGATTTTTCTCGGTGGCGACAAGGGCTCGCGATTCGCTACGCCCACAGCTCGGTTTCTCCTCCATCAGCCATCCATGCGCACCATGGGGCAAGCCAGCGACCTGGAAATCGTCTCCAAGGAAATCGACCGCCTGAAGATCCAGTACAACCAGATCGTCGCTGATGCCAGCGGCAAGAAACTCGCAGAAGTAAACGAATCAGTTAATCGGGATTTCTGGCTTTCAGCCGAAGAATCCGTGGCTTACGACTTTGTCGACAAGGTCGTGGCTTCCCGGCAAGAAATCGAATAAGGCCGCGAAATCGATCGAAAACGAACATCACAAGCCTCTTCGCCCTG
>JAJRYU010000558.1 GCA_024275615.1 Planctomycetota bacterium | reverse complement strand
CGCCCTTCGAACGTCGATGATCCGAATAATTTTTCGTCGATTTGGGGAGCATTGTGCCACATCGCCGAAGAAGCGCCTCTTATCTTTCCGGTGCATCCTCGTACCAGAGCACGCATTGCGGAGTTCGGGCTGGATGTACCCTCGGGGATCAAGCTCCTCGACCCGATTGGATATTTGGACTTTTTGAAGCTGCAGTCCTCAGCCGGTATGATCCTCACTGATTCTGGAGGCATCCAGGAGGAGGCAACCATCTTGGGTGTCCCCTGTTTGACTTTACGTGAGAACACGGAAAGGCCAGTGACCATTGCCGTTGGCTGCAACACTCTGGTCGGAACCGATCCAGAACTGATCAAAGAGAAAGCACTCGCCATTGTGCGTGGTGAGACAGAAAAGCCGGATATCCCACAGTATTGGGATGGTCGGGCAGCCGAACGCATCATTGATACTCTTGTTTCGGCTTTGAGAAAGGACTGATAGGTGGCGAAGATACTCATCACCGGTGGTGCCGGTTTCATTGGCTCCAATCTGGCCAATGCTCTCGTCTTGCGAGGAGATGAAGTTGTTGTTTACGACAACTTCAGTTCTGGAAAACGACAGAACCTTGCAGAGATCGCTGACAAGATCACAATCATTGAAGCTGATATATGCGACCCCCAAGCTCTGAAGGCGGCCTTTGTTGACGTCGAATATGTTCTTCATGAAGCTGCTGTTCCCAGCGTCCCAAGGTCAATGGACGATCCGGTGGGCAGTCACGAAGCCAATTCCCGCGGCACACTTAACGTCCTGATTGCAGCCCGCGATGCCGGTGTCAAGCGCCTTGTTTTTGCGGCGTCTTCGTCGGCCTATGGTGAAAGCCCGACGCTACCGAAGATCGAATCCATGCTCCCCGCTCCCAAGAGCCCCTATGCAGCGGACAAGTTGCACAGTGAACATCTCTTGCAGGTTTTCGCCAGCGGGTTTGGTCTAGAAACAGTGGCGCTTCGGTACTTCAATGTCTTTGGGCCCAGGCAAAGTCCGGAATCAGACTACGCTGCTGCCATTCCGAAATTTATCACGCGGCTCTTGGCAAGCGAGCGTCCCACGGTCTATGGCGATGGCGAGCAGTCACGCGATTTTACTCACATTGACAATGTTATCGACGCCAACATCTGTGCCATGAAAGCAAGCGACGCTTCCGGAATGGTATTCAACTGTGGTATTGGTGAGCGCATCACTGTGAATCAGTTGATTCACACAATTGCTGAAGTTCTCGGTTGCGAGGCCAACATTGACTACCAACCACCAAGGAAGGGTGATGTGTTGCATAGCTTGGCGTCCATTGAGTTGGCAAGAGAAGTCTTAGGATATGAACCGACTGTGGACCTCAAGGAAGGCCTTGCACGGACCATCGCTTGGTATCGAAAGAATATGTCTGGAGAAAACGTGTCATGAAGGGTGTCATCCTCGCTGGTGGCTTAGGGTCTCGGTTGCATCCAGCAACCAAAGTGACCAATAAGCACCTCTTGCCGGTCTACGACAAGCCAATGATCTACTATCCGATCGAATGCTTGGTTAACGCTGGCATTGACGACATCTTGATCGTCACGGGTGGAAACGGTGCTGGCGACTTTTTGAAACTTCTCGGCAACGGCAAGGCTTTCGGGCTTGAGCATGTCAACTACACCTATCAAGAAGGTGAAGGTGGTATTGCTGATGCTCTTGGCCTGGCAGAGCATTTTTCTGCAGGCGAGAAAATCTGTGTCATTCTCGGCGACAACATTATTGAGGGCAACATTAAGGAAGCTGCGGATTCGTTTCGTGCCCAGGAAAAAGGCGCCAAGATTCTGGTCAAAGAAGTCCATGATCCAGAACGATTTGGTGTCGCTGAATTTGATGGCGAGAAGATCGTTTCCATTGTCGAAAAACCATCGAAGCCCAAGAGCAATATGGCAGTCACGGGCATTTACTTCTTCGATGCAGGCGTTTTTGAGTTCATCAAGAAGTTGGAACCATCGGCGCGAGGAGAGTTAGAGATTACTGACGTCAATAATTTCTACATCGGGGACGGCACGATGTCGTGGTCCGAGTTGTGTGGATGGTGGACCGATGCCGGTACATTCGAGTCTCTTCACCGAGCATCAAATCTAGTCGCTGAGGGCGGTGCGAACCGTATGGACAAGTGAAGATCCTTGTCATCGGCTCCGACGGGATGCTGGGACAGGACGTTGTCTCGGAATTTCAATCGGATCATGAACTCATTTGTTCGACGATTCATGGTGCTGGTGCAACGATCAAGTTGGATATCACCTCACTTGAAGATACTGTCGCGGTCGTTGAGCAGTCGGCAGCCGACTTGGTGGTAAACTGCGCTGCTTATACGGCTGTCGATAAGTGCGAAACAGAACGTGACCTAGCTCTCAAGATCAACGGCGGCGGAGCCGGAAATATCGCTGTCGCTTGCGCGCAGCAAGGGCGCAGGCTCTTCCACATTAGTACTGATTACGTCTTTGATGGTGAGAAAGACTCTCCCTACGTTGAAGATGATCTCCCTTGCCCACGTTCGGTCTATGGCGAGACCAAATTAGCGGGGGAATCGGCGGTCATGGCGGCTGGCGGTGAATGGTACATGGGGCGGATCCAGTGGCTCTACGGTGCTGGTGGACCCAATTTTGCCGAAACGATCTTGCGCTTGGCGAATGAGAAATCCAGCCTCAAAGTTGTCGACGACCAGATCGGTTGCCCGACGTGGACGGTGGAGGTTGCTCGATGTATGCGGCGTATTGTCGAAGAGGGGGAGCTTGGGCTCTACCATATGACGGCAAAGGGCGCGACGACATGGTACGGCTTTACCAAGGCCATCCTTGCGGCCGCCGGTAAGGAAGGCTATCCGGTTGAGCCATGTACCACCGATGAGTTTCCGAGACCTGCCCACCGGCCCAGAAACTCAGCGTTACGCAATCGGCATTTGGAACAAACGATTGGTGATACGATGTTGCCATGGAATGACGTCGTGGAAGATTATTTGAGGAGTAGGAACTCATGACGACTTTGTTGGTCACCGGAGGCGCTGGATTCATCGGCAGCAACTTCATTCATCTCTTGCGCCGCGAACGCCCGGAGATCCGTATCGTCAACGTCGATGTTCTGACCTACGCTGGTAACTTGGAGAACCTCAAGGACGTTCCTTTGGATGATCACTATCGCTTCATTCGCTGTGACATCGCCGACAACCAAGCCCTCAAAGAGGCTGTCGATGAGAAGATCGATGCGGTCGTTCATTTTGCTGCAGAAAGCCATGTTGATCGTTCAATCGAAGATGCCTCGGCGTTTCTTCGCACCAATGTCATCGGCACTCAAGTGATGATCGATTTGGCCCGAGCCTGGGACGTAGAAAAGTTTGTTCATGTTTCAACAGACGAAGTCTACGGTAGCCTCGGCGACGAAGGACTATTCACCGAAGAAACTCCTATTAGCCCCAACAGCCCCTATTCTGCCAGCAAAGCGGCCTCTGACCTTCTCGTCCGAGCGGCAGTTGAAACCCATCAGTTTCCGGGCATCATCACTCGCTGTTCGAACAACTATGGGCCATACCAGTTTCCAGAAAAACTGATTCCCCTCATGATCTCCAATGCAACGGAAGACAAACCCCTACCCATCTACGGCGACGGAATGAATGTTCGCGACTGGATTTGGGTCGACGATCATTGCATGGGAATCCTCCTGGCGCTTGAAAAAGGCAAACCCGGTCATGTCTATAATCTGGGCGGTAAGAGCGAACTCACCAACATGGCCGTGGTCAAAGCGATCCTCAAAAGCGTTGACAAACCCGAGTCCCTAATCACTTTCGTCACGGATCGTAAGGGCCACGATCAACGCTACGCCATTGATTGTTCCTATGCTGAAAAAGAGCTTGGGTTTGACCGCAGCATTGACTTTGAAGAAGGGTTGAAACGCACGGTGGACTGGTATCTTGAGAACGAGTCATGGTGGCAGAGAATCAAGACAGGCGCCTATCTTGAGTACTACGATCGACATTATGGCAAGGATCTTTCCGAATGACCGAGAAGGCTGACCAGCGCCCACTCTTGAGCGTGATCATGCCGGTCTACAACGAAGAACGAACACTCGCAGAAATCCTTGATCGTGTCGAAGCCGTGCCAATCGACAAAGAGATCATCATGATTGATGATGGCTCGACAGACCGCTCCATCGAGATTGCCGAAACCCGCACAAATGAACGTGTACGTCTGATCCGACACGACAAGAACACCGGTAAGGCCGGTGCCTTGGCGACTGGATTTAAGGAAGCGCGAGGCCGAATTGTCATTATTCAAGATGCCGATTTGGAATATGATCCCGCTGAATTCTCGCAGATCATTGAACCGATTGTGACAGGCGCGGCTGATGTCGTATTCGGATCACGATTTCAGGGAAAGAACGAAAAGGTGCATCTCTTCTTTCACTACGTCGCCAACCGTTTGCTCACCTTGCTTTCGAACATCTGCACCAACCTCAATCTCAGCGATATGGAATGTTGCTACAAAGCTTTTCGAAGAGAAGTGATTCAGGCTATCTCCATTGAATCAGGGCGATTTGCAGTAGAACCGGAACTAACCCAAAAGATCGCCAAAATGAATCTACGGATCTTCGAGGTTCCCTGTTCCTATGACGGTCGTCAATACAGTGATGGCAAGAAAATCGGTTTCGCGGACGCCATTGAGGCAGTGATGGCCATTATTCGCTTCAAAGTGCTTTGGTCACCGCCCAAGGACTTTGTCTTGCCACCCTGGGAATCCTCCCCAGACCAAGAAAACCGCCATTTTAATTGACGAAAAAAACTGCTTTGCTTGGTGAAGTGCTCGAAAGCTGGCAGAATCCCATCTCAGCTGCCGTCGTGGTTTCCAAGGGGACAATTTGCTCCCAAGATACTTGTGCTGAATAAAAAAACAGCTCGAATATATCCACGAGGGCAAAAATGCGCCCGGGACTCAAGTTTTTGGGGCGGAGTGTATTTTCGGGGTACGAAAGTCGATAAAGCGAAAGAGGATAGGATGGTTGCGCCCAAAAACGGGCCGCCCTTTTAATCAAGGAGTCTCGGCAACATGTCAGGGACGAAGGAAGGACAAGCCCTTCGGGGAACAGCAGTCATGACCGATTCGTACCGCAAAATTGCAGTTTTGGCGATCTTCTTGTTGTCAGCCTGCTCGAACGGGCCCAACAGCAAGTTTGAGGACTTCGGTGATCGTGTCAACACGAGAGATTTCGGTCACAAGTACGCTCAACCCGAGAATGCCGACGAGCTAGTCATGGGGCCCGGAGACACGATTAACATTCAAATCGCCAACAATCCGGCCCTCAGTGGAACTCAACCGGTTGGCGTCTCAGGGGGTATTACCATGCCCTTTGTCGATACGGTGAAAGTCGCTGGACTAACGCCCGCTCAGATTCGCGACAAGATTGAGATCTTACTGAGTCCGTATATTCGCGATGTCACTGTCCAAGTTGTACCGATTTCTATCATCAGCAAGCGAGTGTACATCTTTGCTCGTGATGCAGATGGTGCCCTGCAGATTCAAACATTGCCCATGGCCGGCGACATGACTCTTCTCGACATGTTTGCTGCCATCGGCGGCGTACCGATTTTGGCCGACGACTGTCATGTTAAGGTCATTCGTGGTGATCCCTTGCATCCCAAGACCCTCAACATCAACGTGCGCGATATGGTCTTGAACGGTTACACTGGCGGCAATATTCAAATGCGTCCTGACGACATTGTTTTCTTACCACCGACCTTCTGGGCACGCTTGGCCATGGGTGTGCGCGAAGTATTCAGACCGGTCACCGAGCTGTCACGAAGTTTGAGTGGGATTGTTAATCTCGCCACGGGCGGCGGTGGGCGAGGCCGAGGTCGAAGCCGGGGTTTTTAGAGGAAGAGTTTGATGGCGACAACAGAATTACAACCAGTGCTTCCGCAGCCGATGGAACAAGATAATGGTCCCGGGTTGTCTGAGTACTTGGGCATCCTACGCCGCCGTGTCAAGTTGCTCATTATTCCGTTTTTCCTGTGCTTAGTGCTGTCGGCGGTTGTGGCCTACGTGATTCCCGCTCAGTTTACTCAGCAGACCAAATTCAAGATCGAAGACCCTGGACTCGTCAAGAATCTTCTTGCAGGGCTTCAGGCAACCGTGAACCATAAGCCGCTTCTCAGAACGATGAGTTCAGACATCAAGAGTCGCCGATTCTTGGCACCTATCGTTGACAAGATTGGCTTGAATGAGGGGTTTAACCGCAACAACCCTTTAGAAGAAACAGAATTCTATGGCTACGTGTTCTCTCATCTAGAGGTGACTGTCCCCGACTTGCGCCAACGGACATCGGCCGGTGCAGACCTTGTCACATTGACCTATACCGGCCGCAATCAAGCGCTCAATGTCGAATTCCTCAACGAGATTCGTGAGTCTTACAAAGAGTTCTTTCGTCGCGAATACCGAGAGACGATTCGTGGAATCTACGATCAACAACGAGCGCGTGTCCGGGATCTTCGCAATGAACTGGCGCGCACTGAAGCGGCCTATGAGGCTTTTAGAAATGGCGACGATTATCACCTCGTCGGTGTCAAGAAGAGCCACCTCAAGCAGATGGTCAATCTGCGCGGGCAAGAGTCACAGCTGAGATTGGACATCAAAGGCTACGAAGCCCAGATAGACAAGATCAAGATGCAACTGCGGGACCAAAGTAAGACTACCAGTGTTCTCAATCAGAGCCCGAATCCGCAATTGATTGTTCTCCAGGGACAGATCGTTCAGGCGCAGGCACTTCTTAATCAAATGATCAAGGTCAATGGGTTTACTGAAAAAGTCCCTGCAGTCCAGGATCAAAGAAAGAAGATCGAAGAACTGAAAGAGACGTTGCGCACGATTGAGCCCACAGTCGCGGGTGGCAGTCAACTGCAGCAAAACCAAATCTATGTGCAACTCGAGAATGACAGCAATAACTTGCAGCGTGTGCTTGACGGTTCCCGAGACATGCTGGGCCAAGTTTCGCGTAGCATCGAAAAGATGCAGGGTGATTTGGCCAAAGAGTCTGACCTGACACGCACCGATACAAATTTTTCTACCGAGATTGCCGACTTGGTCCGCAAGGAACGGCAAATGACAGGGCGATTCGAAATAATCGAAGGCGAATGGAAACGGATACAGGGAGAGGGAAGCGATCTCTTTACAACGGTTGACTTTCCCAATCCGAACACCAAACCGGTGTTTCCTAGCGTACCCCTGTTTCTCGCCATCGGTGCTGGTGTGGGCGCCTTGTTGGGACTTGGATTGGCGTTTCTAAAAGAGTTCTCGAGTTTGACCTATCTCACTCCAGCCCAGGTTCAGAATCGACTGACCGTTCCTATTCTTGGTGAAGTCAGTGAGATCAAAACCGAAGAAGAAAAGGCCGAGGAGAAAAAGAGGAAGCGGCGTAACTACTTGGTAGGAGGCATTGTTTTGGGAATCTTGGTCTTCGTGCATTACTGCTACTTCGAAGAGTCAAAAACCCACTTCTTGCCACCCATTGTTGTCAAAGTTCTCGACATGCTGTACCAGGGAGGCTGATGCATCATGTATGAGGATTTTCTCGGCTTCGACCGGGCACCATTCAACAACACGCCGGACACGAGTTTCTATTTCCCGAGTGAACGCCACAACGAGGCTTTGGCTCAACTGCTGTACACAGTGGGGGCGCGGAAGGGTTTTGCGGT
>JAJRYU010000557.1 GCA_024275615.1 Planctomycetota bacterium | reverse complement strand
TAGGGACAGGAAGAACCTCATGTCGCGCCTCGTTTCAAAGAGAGGACGCCGCGAGATCGCTCGGTTCATTACGTGATGATGAGTACGTGGTGCATCTGCGCGATCACGTCGTGGCATGGTTGAGCCCTCCCATACCTTGACGTCAAAAGTCAGTTAGGTGGACTCACATTTATTGTCAGCCGGTGTGAAAAGTTGTGCCAAATAATTTGTCTTCGGCACGACGTGAATATCGAGATTATCTAGCGGCGTTTACTTTCCCAGTCTCAATGCGGAGGCCAAGAGTCCCTTATTGGGCTGTTAAAAATAACCTGACGCCGTATCACTTTCATTCTATTGTTATCCTAAGAAAAGCGCTCTACGGTTTGGGGATTGGCCATGTTCTCGATTCGCATTTTCTTCATCTTGATGTTGCAATTCCTCTGCAGCACAGCCTTGGCGCAACCGGGGCCTGGTAAGACTCAACAAGGCGAACCCTTAGAGTGGATCGAAGTCCACAACCACCCTGGCCAGTACTACATGGCCCAGCGCACCTTAAGCGGCAAATTGAAGTTAACAGCAAACGAGTCCTTCTTTCCCAGATTAGGGTTAGTTGCCCAAGGCAAGACTCCTTGGCCCGGGAGTTTTGTCCATCTAAACCAGAACAAGAACTTTCAGTCGATCGGAAAATGGGACGTTGGCGAACAGGCCGAGTGGGGCCTCCTCTTCCAGAAGACGGGCAAGCTCGACATCACCATCAACATGGCTGCTTCTAGACCAAATCGTCTCTTCTCGTTGATCTTCAACGATCAAACACATGCATTCACAGTGCCTCAAGAAAGAAACGGCAAGGTCAAGGCCATACATTGGACGACGACCATCAAGAAACCCGGGCGCTACTCCCTCATTATTCAATGTGACAAGAACCAAGCCAAGGACAGAACCCGCTTTGACTTTATGAAGCTCTCAGGCGATGCGGCCTCAGATGCCTGTGTGCTACGCAAGCGCTGGCGACCCAGGGCGGCCCACACAAAATTCACGAGTTCTCATGCCCCCAAGGGCGTTCGTTTGTGGATTGTCGAAATGGACGCTTCGCCTGGTCTCCTGGACTTTTATGCCCCCATGACAACGCCTTTCGGCTACTTCGGTCCAACCTGGTTGGCAGATGGCCGGGTGAACGTCGGCATCAATTTCTCATTGTGGTCGTTCAAACGTGGCGAGAAAACACCACCAATTGAAAAGCTCTCCCACATGTTAGCAATCGGCAACAGAAACGCGAAATTTGGCGGCTTCGATCACGAAGGAACTGGCGTCAAGGTTCGCAACTGGCAACCACTCGCCGGGCGCCAAGCACAGAAGCAAGTACTTGCTCTTCGATTAGAGCCAGGAGAGGTCTGTGACACCTATTTCAGCTACTTCTTCGACAGCACCAAGAAGAAATGGCGTTTCTTCGCTGCTGGTAGAAAACTGAAGTCCAGGAGACTACGCAACCTCTATCCCGGCAGTTTCGTCGAGGTCCCAGGGCGTGCCCGTGTTCAACGTACAGGGGCCTATGTCCGGCGCATGCGGTACCGCGGCTGGGTGGTTGACAATAAGGGAATCCTGCACCCTCTGGATCGAATGACCTTCGGCGATATCGATAAGAAAACAGGGCTCACCTATACAGATCGAGGTGTCACCAAGGATGGGCGTTTCTTTCTGCAAACCGGCGGTTGGGTCTTTCGAAAAAAGGAGAATGCGAAGTACGTCGAAGCGCCAGCAGAGCACGTCCACACAAGGACGGATTTTCTCGGCGATGCTGATCTCAAGTTCCTAAGAGCCCTTCCTTCTTCAATAGAGGGCAGAAAAGCAAGACGTCTGAGCAACAGCGTTGCAATCGAATTTGAAATCAGAAATAGGGGCGAGAATGCCGAAGCTTGGGTTTATTGGGGGAATGCAGAAGGACTGACGTTCACCAAAAAGTGGGCAAAGGTGATGAAAATCGACAAACATAAGGAAGGCAAGAATCGTGTGATCCTCAAGGGCATCCGCTCGCGCACGAAGATTTTCGCACGGTTCTTTCTGAAAAACTCAAAGGGCCAATTCTGGTCGAGCGAAACCATGATGGTGAACTAAGGTCGCGCTACGTCTGCGTGACGGCTATGGGGCTGCCCAAAAAAACCTAACGCCGTACTAAAAGAGCTGAGAGAGAAAAGTCCTTGCTGGCAAGACGATCGGCGGTTGGGGTTTTGCGAAACAATCAGCGGTTACAAAGTCGGCTTCGAGTACTACCTGAAATGCAAACGGCGCGTTCAATTGCTCTTGGAAACACCGCAACGACGGACTAATTGACTCGTTCTTGTTTTTTACTTCCACGAGGAACCAAGGTGAGCCATCCCGTATCACGACAAAATCAACCTCTCTTTGGCTCTTGTCGCGTAAATAGCAGAGTTGGAATTCACCAAACCCCAGGTCGGTCCACCCTTCAACAGCTTTGAGTAGATGACAGGCAATGAAAGTTTCAGCACGGCCGCCGATGTCGTTGATACGCGCCCAGTCTCTCAGAAACCACTTCGGCTCTTTGCGCAAGGATCGAGAGATATTCTTGAACCAAGGTTTAATGAGAAATCCATGATGAAGGCTACTCAGAGTCGTAAGCCATCGACGTATCGTATCAACGGTGACGCGGACATCTCTTGCCAAGGAGCTATAGACGATTTGGTGCCCCGATCTCGTCGCAAGTAACTTCACCAGCATCTCCAATTGATCAAGCTGCTGAATCTGAGTGAGCTCGCGAACGTCTTCACGAAGGAGTTGTTGGGTCCGCAATGATTGCCAACGCCGGCTGAACCGCACATCGCGTTTCAAGAATGGTTCTGGAAAACCACCGTGTTGCCATAACGCGTTCCACTCTGTGGCCTTTGGTTTGTTTGGAGCACGTATGACTTTGATCGGATCGGGAATATCTTGCGTGATCGTCTCAGCCACGGTGATGGGATGCATGTGATAGAGAAAGTATCGCCCCATGAGGCTATCTCCTACTCGGTGATAGGTGTCCAAACGGCTTGACCCGGTGACCAGGATTCGGACTTGCTCTCGGTAGGTGTCGAAAATGCCCTTCAGTAGCTGCTTCCAACGCGGAAACTTGTGTAGCTCGTCAAAAAGTAGAATCTGTGTTTCGTTTCCCAATCTCGCTGGGGAAAGCCACTCCTCCATGATGCTCTTGGGCCCGGCCAGAATTTGATCACGGTGGTCAATGTTGTCCCAATTCAAATAGTTTTCTGACAGAGTTCGGCAACAGGTGGTCTGTCCAACTTGTCGCGGTCCACTGACAAAAGCCATTTGCCTGTGCGCACTTAGATGCTCTTTGAGAATCGATTCATATATGCGAACTCTTGATTTCATGTGACCATTATCGGCATCATCGTAAAATGGTCAAGACCATTTTTCGGTCCATCGTAAAATGGTTGGATCACAGCGTCAGGTAGTTCTTGATGGCCCAAAGATTTGGCTCGGCCGCAAAAGAGCGGCCCGTCTCGACGGTGACCTCGGTTGAAATAGCGAGAGTAAGTGGTTTGGATGCGTTGTATGCACGCTGCAAGCTGACCTGTTGTGCATTCAAGGTAGATGTGGAAATGAGTCAATAGTAGACAATAGCTGAAAACTCGAATTTCGCCCCGACGCACTTCCCTCGCCATTAAGAACAGGAAGAACTTCATGTGGCGCCTTGACGCACGTGTTCTTGGTGATCAACGCAATGCGACGAGGATCAGCCACGAGCACTTTGAATCCCATAGATTCGATCACACGCTTGACCCACCGAGAATGCCCCTCCACTTCCAAGACAACCAAACCTATCGGCCAAGACTCGAAGAATTCCTGCAACGATG
>JAJRYU010000556.1 GCA_024275615.1 Planctomycetota bacterium | reverse complement strand
GCAACGCCCAAGAAGAAAGCCGTCAACGCACCCGGAGCACGACCTGCCTTGGGATTCATGCCGGACTATGAGGCGGATGCTGAAGGCGCGCTAGTCAAATTCGTGACCGAAGGAGGCAATGCCGCCAAGGGTGGCCTCATGGAAGATGACCTCATTGTCGAGATCGACGGTAAGAATATCGCCAGTTTCTCAGACTACATGGAGGTCATGCCGACACTCCTGATTGGCGAGGTCGTTTCAGTCAAAGTTGAACGTGGCGAAAAAGAGGTGGAGTTGAAAATCGAAGTCGGGGAGCGCAGCAATTGACGGACAGTCGTACCCATCCGGATCTCTTGATTGATCAGAGCCGGCCGTTCCTGCTGCCAAGTCGTGACAGTCACGATTGTGGCAGGATCAGCCGATCTTCTGATCGTGACAACAAAGAAACATCTGGAGTTCAGGGATGAAGTGGTTCTTGCTTATGTTGGTCATGGGTGGGGGGGCAGCAGCCTTTTTTCAACCCTGGAAACCTGCAGAAGGTGCGACCAAAACCGAGCGCAAGCTGATCGCAGTTGCGGCAAAGCATCGCGATCTATCTTCCTTTGTTCTGGCCACGGGTATTGTTCGACCTCGTGTTGGTGCTGAGGTGGCGGCCGGATCTCGAGTATCCGGGATCTTGTCGAAGCTCCATTGCGATGTTGGCTCGCAGGTTAAATCGGGCGAACTCCTAGCCGAGCTCGACCCAACCGAATTCGAAGCCGTTTGCCGGAATGCCGAAGCTGTTCTAGAAAATGCCATTGCCGAGCGGGACTATGCCCACGCCTTCTTCAATCGCCAAAAGAAAATGGGGAAGACCATCGTTTCTGCCGACGAAATTGACTTGGCGGAACGGACTTATCGTGTCACCAAAGCCAAGGTTAAGCAGGCTGAGGCCTCGCGACAGTCGGCAATGATCCAACTGGGATACACGAAGATTGTTGCCCCCATCGCTGGTGTTGTGGCGTCTGTATCCACTCAAGTCGGCGAAACTGTTCAGGCGAGCTTTTCGGCCCCTACCTTTGTCACGATCATCGATCTCGATCGTCTCGAAGTTTGGGCCTATGTTGATGAGACCGATATTGGTCGCATTCAAGTCGGTCAGCTTTCGACCTTTACTGTGGATACTTACATGGGGACGGAATTCGTTGGCAAAGTCTCGGCTATCTATCCCAAAGCCGAGGTGAGAGACAACGTCGTCAACTACGTTGTCATCATTGAGGTGTTGGAAAAGCACGGCAAGATCTTGCGCCCGGAAATGACAGCAACGGTGAAGATCGCGCTTGAGGCCGGGAAAGACGTTCTTTGCGTGCCCAATGGCGCCATCAGAACCGACGCCGAAGGAGCCTACGTGATGATGCGCGATTCTTCGGGAGGAACAGTGCGGCGTTCTGTCGTGCTCGGATTCCGAGGTCGAGGTTTCACTGAAATAGCAAGCGGCCTCGCCGACAAAGAACGTGTTTTGATTGAACAATGACAGCCGAACTCTACGAGCCAAGAGGAATGAACCGTGATCGAACTCGCGAATTCTAGTCGAAAATACAGCAAAAGTGGAGGCGGTGGGGTCCAAGCTCTGCGCTCAGCCAATCTATCCATCGCACCAGGCGAATTTGTGGCGATCATGGGGCCTTCCGGATCGGGCAAGTCAACGCTCATGAACATTCTTGGTCTTCTCGACCGTGCCGACACCGGCACTTACCGTCTTGCCGGGCGCGAAGTCGGACAACTCTCGGTTGATGAACTGGCCGAGGTGAGAAACCAGTGCATAGGTTTCGTTTTTCAGTCTTTCCACCTATTGCCGAGAACAACAGCGCTTGAAAATGTCGAATTGCCTCTCGTTTACGCCAAGGGAGGTCGAATCCACCGCAAAGCCGAAGAAGCTCTTGAACGGGTTGGTTTGCAGGATCGATCATCTCACTTTCCAAGTGAACTTTCGGGCGGTCAACAGCAACGAGTAGCGATCGCTCGGGCCTTGGTCAACGACCCCGATGTTATTCTCGCTGATGAGCCTACGGGGAATCTTGACTCAGCCTCCAGCGATGAAATCATGGCCATATTCAATGATCTCAATCAACAAGGAAAGACAGTCGTCCTGATCACGCATGAACCTGACATAGCCGAATACGCTGGCCGCATCATCCGAATTGTTGATGGCGAGATTATTTCTGATGAAAAAAGAACGGGAAACAAGCCCGTGGCTAGCAAAGACGAAGCTATGAACCAGGAGCGCCAAGCATGAATACCGGACAGATCGCCAAGAGTGCTTTTCGAGGAATCATGCGCAACAAATTGCGGTCGGCCCTGATGATGATTGGCGTCATGGTCGGCGTAGGGGCGTTGACCGTCGTGACGGCATTGGGTGAAAGCACAGTCAAGGGTGTGATGGATAAGATCGAGTCGACCTTTAGTGCGAACAATATTTTTCTCTCCGCCGGTGGCGGAAACCGTCACGGTGCGGCTCGGGGGGAAGGCCCAACGACGACCTTGACTCTCGACGACATGGAGGCTATTGCTGCCGAAGTGCCCAATGTCGATCTCTATGCCCCCAGCGCCCGTGTTGGCAACCGAATGGTGAGTTATCGCGGCAAGAACCAGGAGGTTCGGATCAGTGGCCATTCGGAGGCGGCTGAATCTCTCTACCGGCGAGCAGAACGCGGCGCGTTTCTGAATGCGAATGACATTCAAAGTGCCGCCCGGGTCGCCGTTATCGGCCAAGATGCCGCCCAGGAACTTTTCGGTGACGCCGATCACATCGGTGAACAAATTCGGATTGCCTCTGTTCCGTTTCAAATCGTGGGCGTGTTAGAGAAAGGCGGTATAGACATTCATGGAATCAATCGTGACATGGAGATCTTCGTTCCAGTAACGACGGCGATGAGAAGGCTTGAGAACGTCGATCATATCACTGCCGCAAAGATCCATGTGCAGGATGCCGGTCGCATGGCCGATACGGTGGGGGCGATCCAACGCGTGCTGCGCGGACGTCACCACTTGTCCGCCGAACAAGCTGACGACTTTTCAATGATCACGCCGGTTCAGGTTCATGCCATGGTCGAAGAGAATAACCGCACTTTGACCTTGTTTCTGCCGCTCATTGCCGCGATTGCGATCCTCGTTGGTGCCATGATAAACGCCAGTCTTATGCTCGTTTCGGTCAATGAGAGGCGGCCAGAGATCGGTCTTCGAAAAGCCGTAGGAGCGCGTTCAAAGGACATTCAGGCCCAGTTCCTCATCGAGTCGACGACAATGACCACATTGGCTGGAATCCTGGGCTTGGG
>JAJRYU010000555.1 GCA_024275615.1 Planctomycetota bacterium | reverse complement strand
GGCCGCTTTTTCCGCAGCATTTCTCAGTGACTCGCCAGCTCGCTCGAGTGCTTTGGCAGCCTTAGCACGGGCCTCATTACGTTCTTTTTCAGTGGCGGATGCGCCAATCGTATCTACCATGGTCCTTGCCATGGCGAGCGCGTCCTGAGATTCCTCGAGTGCATCTTGTATCTCTTTTTTCGATCGCGGCGTTTTGTCGGCGGATTCTTGTGCGCCCTTGGTCGATCCAGTCGGTTCACCGTTTTCGGAGAGGGCTTTGGCTAAATCTCGCGCCAGGGCATCCAGGGCTTTGTTCTCACGTTTCGATATAGGCGTAATCTTGTTGCTCGGTGCCTTCTTGCCAGCGAGAGCATCCTTGATCGCTGACAAACGCTCTTGCAGCTCGTCCAAAGCGTCTTGGCGTGCAATGTTGCTTCTGGCTTGCGCCACTTCGTCTTTGAGTTTCTTGAGTGCTGCTTTTTGTTCGGAGAGACTTCCTGCGCTTTTGGATGCGTCTTTCGCCATGGATTCCGCTCGGCGTCTTAGGCGATCTTCCTGTTGGGCAAGATCGTCAGCAGCTTGCGCAAGATCGTTCATGCGATCGAGTTTGCTGTCGTATTGGTCGGCGGTCTTGGCGATTTCCGCGTCTTGTTCGCTCTTGAGCTTGTCCAACCGATTCTTGAGGTCGGACAGTTTTTTAAGTTGTTCGTCACTAAGTTTGTTGTTGAGATCTTTTGTTTGGTCACGAAGTTGTTCTTGCTTCGTTCGCAACTCGCGAATGTCGTCGATGGCTTTTCGAATTGCATCTAACTTCTTGTCGACTTTGTCATCACGACGATTAAGTAGAATGCGTAGCAGGCTACTCAGATTGGCAATGAGTGTTTCTTGTTTCTTAATCGACGAGAACTTTTGATCTTGTTCAAGGTCTTGGACGATCGAGTTCATTTGGGTCTCGACCCCCATCTTGTCGATCGCGTCGATTCCCTCTTGCAGGAGATCGGCGGAAAAATCGCGCCCTTCCTTCTTGAATCGGACTCGTAGGCGAACCATCGTTGCCTTCAGACCGAGTAGTCGCCGATTCAGTGACCGTTGTTCGGTCATGATGGCTTGCATTTCTTTGAAGTTGCGTTGGCTCCAAGCGGCATTGGTAAACGAGCTTGCTGCCAGGGCAAACAAAACTAAAAGAGCAATATTGGTCTGCTTCATTGTGGTTCTCACCAAATAAAATAGGTCTCACCTAAGGAACGAATCGAATTGAAGAAAGAACCATATTACTTGGCGATCTTCTTGATTCGGTTCTGAAGGCCTTTTTCAAGTTCGATAATATCTTTCAAGCTTTGGATAACATCTTGGAAATCCTCCCAATCTTCCATTTTCTCTAGAATTCGTCGGATTTGGGCCAGAAGTTCCTTTTGCAAGTTTCTGGCGATATGGAGCTGTTTCGCACGTTCCTGAGGATTTTCCCCGTCGAGTGCCTCTTTCAGAGCACTATCAATGGGTTGGGGCTTCTTGCGAGCGGAATCAAGCAGAAGATCCATGATGAGTGCAAGTTTACCCATGGCTTCTGAGTCGTTGATCAACGCGCGTTGAGCAGGAAGTATCCGCGCAATGAACTCCAGATGGCTGCCTTCGTGTTGTTGATGTTCAGCACAAATGGCGCTAATCAGAGATTCTGTCAGGTTGGAATCATCCAGGCGATTAAAGAGGTAACCATCAAACACTCGGACGAAGCCCCGTGTGGCTTCATTGAGCCCGGAAGCCATGAGCGCTGAGGAGGAGATCAAATTGTGGATGACTTCCGAGGCCGCTTCTTGCTTGATGGCAGGTGTCGAATTCTCAAGTTGGGAAATAAGAACGGAGAGGGCGTCAAGTTTGGTTGCCATGCCATTTTCGATACGGGCGATTTGACTCTTAACTCGAATCTGAGACCTCGTCAGGTCGCGTTCAATTTCAGGTCCTTCTCTGACGTTGAGGACGATAAGGCTTGGATAAACCGTCGAATTGGGGTCTTGCTCCAATGAAGTCGATCGCGTATCGCTGGCTTCAAGTTTGAGAAAAACACGATCCCCAATTTGAGGCGAAGTTGTTTTTTCGTCCTTGGAGATTTTTAGATCGGACAATCTCAAGGCCGAGAACACAGTCGCGTCTCGCGCCTCCTCACCGACGCGCTGATTCTCCGGACCAAAAACCAAGCGGTGTTCAAATTCGCCGTCGCGCTGGGCACTCC
>JAJRYU010000043.1 GCA_024275615.1 Planctomycetota bacterium | reverse complement strand
ATTTCATCTGTCGGCTCATGGAGGAGGAGGGTATCCGGTGGTACTTTGAACATGCTGAGGATGCTATTGTTCTTATGCTTTCCGACTCCCAGACCTATCTCGATGCCCAGGGACTCAAAGAGAAGTTGCCTTACGAAACCAAGAGTGGCCTAGGCACTACGGATGAGCGGATATATCATTTTCGCCTAAGTCAATCCGTGCGTCCGGGAGCCGTCGTTCTTGACGATTATAATTTTGAGAACCCAGCTCTGCCGCTCGAGGCAAAGTATGACCTCAAACGCGACCTCAATCTATCCTTTCGTGATGTGCCTGGTGCCTATGGCGCTCAAGCGGATGGCAGCGACATCGCGAAGATGCGAGCACAGGAGTTCGAAGCTGGTCGTATTCTCGGGGCAGGGCAGTCCAATTGTACACTGCTTTCACCAGGCAGGACCTTTGAGATGGAGTCCCATCCCAACACGAACCTGAGTCGAAAATACCTGGTGACCGCGGTAGAACACGAAGGTCAGCAGCCACTTAGCTATTCGCGTCCTCGTAGTGAACGCGAAGGCGGCGTGATTGACGAACGCGTGTTGGCAGCGGTGAAAAAGGCACAAGATCACGAGAACCCAGCCATCAGAGAACTGGCTGAGGGGCTGCTTCAGATTGTTTCAAAGCTCTCTGGTGGAGACGCAGCTGCGCGTCGCACGTTGACCACCTGGGTTTATCATGCGGGACAAGTCTCCAGAGATCTTGCTGCCACGTCCGCTGCAGCGGGAGGCAATCCTTTCGATGCGATCGCGCTTCCCAACTTGTTGGACGATCTGTTTGACGGGTCGGCAGTACAATTGGAGGCGGGCATTTACGATTGCAAGTTCGACTGCATTCCCGACGATGTAGTCTATCGCCCCCCTCGGGTTACACCTTGGCCTGTCGTGCGAGGCAGTCAAACAGCTCGCATCGTTGGTCCCAGTGGTGAGGAAATTCATACCGACGAGTACGGCCGAGTGAAGGTGAAATTCAACTGGGATCGTGTGGGCGTGTTCGACGACAAGGCGTCGTGTTGGATTCGCGTGGCGCAGGGGATGGCCGGCGGTCAATATGGCATGATGTTCTTACCCCGCGTCGGTCAGGAAGTCATCGTCGATTTCCTCGAAGGCAATCCAGACAAGCCGATCATCATCGGTCGGGTATACAACGCCGATCACATGCCGCCTTATACGCTGCCGGACGAAAAGACAAAGAGTGTCATCAAGACGCACAGCTCGAAGGGCGGGGGCGGGACCAACGAAATTCGCTTTGAAGACTTGGCGGGTGAAGAGCAGTTGATGATTAATGCGACAAAAGATTTACACATGCGCATCGGTAATCAGGAACGGCGCGACGTCAAAGAAAATCAATACTTGAAGGTTGAAGGTGAGCAGCGCGAAGACATCGGAGATCACCGCTCGATTATGGTCGGTGCCAAGGATGCACTTGAAGTTAAAGACGTTCAATCCGTCGTGGTTGACGGTGACGTGTTCCATGATTTCAAGGGCAATCACGACCACCAAGTGGCTTCGGAGTACCACATCAAAGCGGACAAGGTTGTCGTAGAGGCATCGGCTATCAGTTTGAAATCTGGCGGCAATTTTGTCTTGATCGATTCGGGCGGTGTGACGATTGTGGGGAGCCAAATCAAACTAAACAGCGGTGGATCAGCTCTGTCCAGTTCAATCTCCGGCAGTGCAGCGTCGCCAGATGAGCCTGAACCATCAGATGAGGTGGTGGCGGGGCAGGACGTTTCCTACACCGGTGAAACTTTCAAACCAACGCCGCCGGAAGAGGAGCCTGCTGAGGGTAGTTGGATTTCGATCGAGTTAAAAGATGATGACGGAAACCCCATAGCTGGCGAGTATTACGAGATCACCACGCCAAGCGGCAAGGTTCTTTCGGGTAACTTGAATGTGAACGGACGTGCGAAGCGTTTTGTGAAAGAGGAAGGGGACTGCAAAATCACCTTCCCCCGTCGCGATGAAAAAGAGTGGAATCCGGGATAATAAATGCAAGCGGAGGATGTGATATTGTGTGGTGGGTAGACCCCCCTCAATCCCCCCTTGGTAAGGGGGGAGGACAGAAACGTGTCGCTACACAATAAATGACTCTGCTGTAAGGACATGGCTCATGGGTTGATCGAACCTTGGGGCTGTCCTTGCATTCGCGTTCACATTTACATTATAGGAGTATAGCGATGCCAGGTGCAGCACGAGTCGGCGACCCTGTGTCTCATCCACTGCCTCCGGTTCTTGGAGCTGGGCCGGGTAGCCCCGATGTCTTGATCGGCATGAAGCCCGCTTGGCGTGGCGTACCAGCTGCTGCTGCTGATGCTATCAAAAGCGCCAAGGACGCCAGCGACAAGGTCATTGAGACGGCAGAGAAAGCTACGCAGGCCGCTAGCGGAACGCCTGGTCAACCGGCGGCCAAGGCAGCAGAGGAAACAGCCAAGGCCACCGCCGCGACGACCATGGGTAGTATGATTTCAGGCATGGCAGGTGGCGCAGACCTTCACACCTGTACGGTTCCGCTGCCGGTTCCACCGCATGGACCTGGCGTGGTCGTGGATGGGAGCGGAAGCGTTTTGATTAATAACCTGCCCGCTGCTCGTCAGGGAGATACGATCGTGGAAGCTGTCGGTCCGCCTAATAAAATAACAACCGGTGACGCGACCGTCATGATTGGTGACTAATCTCAAGCGTGACGGGGCCTT
>JAJRYU010000554.1 GCA_024275615.1 Planctomycetota bacterium | reverse complement strand
TGCGTGATCGATACGGCATTACTCAAGTTCGCCTTGACCCGGACAAGACCGTGGGCGCTGAGGAGTTCAAGACTGAGTCCGTTATTGCTGTGCGCGGGAAAGTCTGCGGTCGTCCCGGTGACAACGTCAACAAGAACAGAGCCACAGGTGCGGTTGAGATCATTGCCGACGAATGCGAATTGCTTGGTCCCTGCAAGACGCCTCCTTTCGAAATTATTGAAGACATCGAAACACGGGAAGAACTGCGGCTTGAATTTCGCTATCTCGACATGCGGCGCGAGACACTTACGAAGGCTATGGTGTTTCGTAGCAAGTTGGCGCAAAAGATTCGTGAGGTCTTTCACGGCGAGGAGTTCGTTGAGGTTGAAACACCTTTGCTGATGAAGACCACCCCGGAAGGGGCTCGCGATTTTGTCGTCCCTTCTCGCCTTCATCATGGCGATGTATACGCTCTGCCTCAGTCGCCCCAGCTGCTGAAGCAGACGTTGATGGTGAGCGGGTTGGATCGCTATTTTCAAATTTGCAAATGCATGCGCGATGAAGATCTTCGTGCCGATCGCCAACCTGAGTTTACTCAGCTTGACATGGAAATGTCCTTCGTTGAGCCGGACGATGTCTTCAAGGTAGTCGAGAAGACCATCCAGGCGGTCTACAAGGATCTGCTGGGCGAAGAGCTACCCACAACCTTTCCACGCCTGACTTACAAAGAGGCCATGAACCGTTTTGGTATCGACAAGCCAGATACAAGGTTTGGGTTGGAGTTGACTGATGTCTCGGAGGTGGCCGCCACGTGTGGCTTCAAGGTCTTTTCCGGCTCCGTTGGCCCAAAAAGCAGCGTGCGCTGTATCAACGTGCCCGGTGGTGCTTCCTTGGGCCGCAAGAAAATCGATAAACTCGAAAAGGTGGCCCAAGAATACGGTGCCCGCGGTCTTGCGTGGGTGAAGATCAACGAAGATGGCTTCCAAGGTCCAGTGGGCAAGTTCCTCGAAGAGGGGGAGATTCGGGCCATGATGGATTTGGCCGGGTCAAAAGTCGGGGACCTCATGCTCTTTGGTGCCGGCGACAACGCGACTGTGTTTGCGTCATTGGCTCACGTTCGCTTGGCACTGGGCAAACAGTTGGAACTTATTGACGAATCAAAGACCGACGTTCTTTGGGTTGTCGACTTTCCTCTTTTCGAGTTTGACGAAGACTTTGGTGGTTGGATGGCCATGCATCACATGTTCTCCATGCCACAGGAGGACTTGCCTGACTCAGCCAATGAGAATCTCGACAAGATTCTGGGCAAGCAATACGACCTCGTCATAAATGGCAACGAGCTTGGCTCCGGTAGTGTTCGTATTCATAGGCCTGATGTGCAGCGGAAAGTTTTTGAGTTACTTGGCATGAGCCATGAAGAAGCCGAAGCCAAATTTGGTTGGTTCTTGCGCGCCCTGGAGTATGGCGCACCTCCTCATGGCGGCATCGCTCTAGGTTTGGACCGTTTGGTGATGGTGATGCTGGGTTACGACAATATTCGTGACGTCATTGCTTTCCCCAAGAACTCTAATGGTGTCTGCCCCATGACTGGTTCGCCATCCCCCGCGATTGGCGATACATTTGAGGCCGTTGGGCTTCAATTGATACCAAGAGACGAAGCCGAAGAAGCTGGCGGAGACGCTAACGGCAAGCCCAGTTAAGACGAAGAGGAGTCGGCGCTTCTCTCCGCCAAATTCTTCAGGCTCGCTAGTTCTTTTTGAGCGGCGTCGCAGCTTGACCGATTCATGAGCCATCCGAAAAGGAAGAAGATCACTTTGAGGAATCCTTTGGCACTTACTTTCGAGTCTTGAGTCAATCGCGTACGGCCCCCTAAGTCTTCGAACGTGTAAGTCGCCTCGATGTCAAACTGTTTGCCGCGCATGATCGATGCGTGCAGGTGGGGTGGTTCATGTTGGGTGACCACGCCGTCAAACTCCATCCTTTGGCCGCGATCCTCGGTGACAACGCGAAACGTCGTACCAACCATGCCCGGCTTTTCGTCAACGACCTGATCTTCAACCACAATGATGCTCCATTGCGAGACCTGTTTGGTCGCTATCTCGAAGACCTCCTGGATGGG
>JAJRYU010000553.1 GCA_024275615.1 Planctomycetota bacterium | reverse complement strand
CATGGCCATGAAAGTGCGGCCATGGGCTTCGCCAAATTCGTAGACTTGGCAAATGCCAGGATGATGAAGTCTGGCGGTGGCTTCGGCTTCTCTCTTGAGGCGCATCTGAGCAGAAACTGAGAATGAAGACTGTTCGCTCAAGACTTTGAGCGCGACTGGGCGCCCCAATCGTTCGTCTTCTGCGAGGTAGACTGTGCCTTGGCCGCCCCGGCCCAGTTCTTTGATCAATCGATAGCAGCCGACGTAGTTTTCCTTGGGGCCCTTGCTGCTCTTTTGGGATGTCACTTCTGTGTCGGCGAGAATACGAAGGATGTTGTTGACACCGGATTGGGGGGCAGCGGTGGCATCCGAATCAAGTTCCGGTTGGTTGAGATAGAACTCAATAGCCTCCCCCAAGGCCTCACGGCCAGCTTGACGATCTGGAGGGTTTCCTGGCTCAGCGTCTTGGGGCTTGTGCTCTTCTTCTTCGCTCATGGTTTCTCGTTCTCAAACTTCCCGCTGAATACCCACCTTAGATTTCCCAAGCAGGTGGCAGTCCTGTTTTCTTGAGTTTCGCCACACGTTGGGCCACTCGTTTGAGAGCTCGGCCAAAGCGCATGCGAGCGGCGTCAGCTGTGGAATCGGTGGCCTTTGCCACGTCTTCAAAGCTGAGTCCCTGGAATTGACGCAACTCAATAATCTCTCGGTCGGCCTGAGAGATGAGTTCCAAGGCGAGATCGAGGAGAGCAACAGATTCCCGTTTTTCGGCTTCTGTGCGTGGGCCGTCGACGGAATCCATACGGTCGAGGTCAATAACGCGTTGGACGCCGCGCTTCTTGGTTTCCAGGTCTCGGTGCTTGTCTATGAGGACGTTGATGGCGATGCGTGCGGTCAAGGCCCGAAAAGCCTTGGGATCCGAGACGAGATACTTGGGGCCTTTTGTCAAGACGCGTAGCACGGTTTCCTGAACCACGTCAACGCTGTCGAATTCCACGCCTATTTCCAGGCCGATGCGTTGGCGCACAATTTGGCGGATCCAAGGCATGTGTCTTGCCAAGAGTTCTTGAAGGGCGTCTTTGTCACCCTCATGGGTGCTCTTGAGCAAATCGCGGGTGTCATCAGGTGCGTGAGATTCTGAGTGATTCATGCCAAGTCTGGGCTTTCCTTTTCTGAGATCTTTGTTCATGATCATAGATGATTCTTTGGTGTTGTCATAGAGAGACGGTCTCCATTGTCGAAGCGAACAAATTCCCATTGTTTTTGGTTTTCCTGTTCGCTTTGATTCATCCAGGCGTTCACCAAAGTAGTCAGAATGTCGTGATCCGTGCGAAGAAAACACGACTTGGTTTATCGGTCGGTGTGAATTGGAGGTGGTAGGAAATGACGATGAAGACTCATGCAATGAAGGTTTTACTGCTCTTAGCTGTCGGGCTCTTAGTTGGGAAGACAGTTTCGGCTCAGCGGTTGCAGCATTGGGACCGGGACTCTCTCACCATCAAGGGGAAGAAAAAATCCATCGAGTGCACCATCTTGCAGATGAGTGACGCTGTATTGTCCTATTCTGTGGGAGGCAAGAAAGCCAAGACAATTTCCTTGACGAAAGTTGTCACCGTTGTGGCTGTGGATGATCACCTTGATGGCTTCTTCAAAAAGTTAGACGTCGCCAAGCGCAATGATGTTCAGTCCCAGTGGCAACTGGTCGAATGGGCCGCAGAGAACCACCTTCCAGATATGGCCAAGCTTCAAGCCTATCGATGCCTGTGCTTAGACACCAAGTTCGTGAAAGCACACGAATTCCTGGGCCATCGCAAGAAGAAAGGCGTCTATAAGTGGGTGCGCGACGGAAGACTCGTTTCCGAAAGCGAATTCTTGAAGCCCAAGCGCGGGCGCGATGGCATGCCCTGGTTTGAGTCTCCACACTTTCGAGTACGTTCCTCACGAGATGTGTTGGGGACAATCGGCAACATCTATGATTTGGAACGAGTGCGTCTG
>JAJRYU010000552.1 GCA_024275615.1 Planctomycetota bacterium | reverse complement strand
CCCAAATCCAAGAGCTTTTGATTCGCTTTTTCGCGGACTAAGAAGTCCTTGGCACCCAAGTTGGCGACCAGTTGATCGACCTCGGCGGTGATGCTCTTTTTCTGCTGTGTGGTTTCTTGACTAGGCTTGCTTGGTGCCGGATTGTCCTGAGCACACAAGCTGAGAGAGAGGCCGAGAGCGAAAATCGTCGTTAGAGCTAAACGCAACATGATTGCTTCCTCCGTTTGAGTCTATTTCTCATGACGGATTAAAGGTCATTTTCCTCCGTCGAATTATAGCGAAGGCATGGCCAAGAGAACCACGGCAATGAAGGTCAAACGGTTTCGTCGCTTCCGGGCGCAATCTTTGACGACAAAGAAGACCAAAGGTCGAGATGCAAGTCATCGAGAAGGCGCTTGCGACGTTCCTGGCCCCAATGTCGAAGCAAGGAAGAAACGTCTTCCATTCCTGAAGACGACGAATCAAAGGAAAAGTCGAGTCTCTGGTCGAATGTGGGTGCTCGAGTGGGATCGAGAGGATCGATGACGTCCGATTGTTGCAGATCTTTCGGTCGATTTCCCGTCGGGCCGCTACCCCAAGAGTGTTCTGACATGAGGTCGTTTACTCCGCGTGTGTTTGAGAACAACAAAGATACGAGTCGGAGGCCCCGTCGCTGGGGAAAACCAAGAAATATTGAGAATCTGGGAATGAAATCGAAATACCTCCTCAGCAATGCTCTCTGTTCTTGCAGAGAATTGCTCCGAAGTTGGCTATCTGTTGCCACTTAAGAACTTTGTAAAATCAACTTTGCAGATACGAGCGAGGAGGAGACTTGATAAGAAATCTAACAGAAAATCGGCTCAGGAAGCTGGGTCAGACTCCTCTGAAGTCGAGCTCTCTTCAGAATCTTCTTCTTCAACGATCGGAGCACGGGGTGGCTCGTCGCCAAAAAGCGCGCCGATCTTGCGGAATCGGGCATAACGTGCTTCGAGAAGTTCTTCGGTAGAAAGCAACTGCAACCGCCCCAATTCTGACTTGATCTTGTCCTTCAAGTCGCTTGCCATGGCTTCTGGATGGCGATGTGCACCTCCGAGGGGCTCGGGAAGTACCTCGTCAACAACATCGAGTTTGAGAAGATCACGACTCGTGAGCCGCAGCGCATTGGCGGCGCGTTCGGCTTCGCCAGCACTATTCCAAAGGATGGCCGCACATCCTTCCGGTGAGATGACTGAATAGTAGGAGTGTTCCAACATGAACACCTTGTCGCCCACGCCGATTCCAAGGGCTCCCCCGGAACCCCCTTCCCCAATCACAGTACAGATCACTGGAACGGGCAAATTCGCCATGAGCATGAGATTCTCAGCAATGGCCCACGCTTGGCCTCTCTCTTCAGCGCCGATCCCCGGATAAGCTCCAGGTGTGTTAATGAAAGTGATAACGGGCAGGCCAAATTTCGCCGCAAATTTCATAAAGCGGTGGGCTTTGCGATAGCCTTCAGGATGAGCACAACCAAAGTTGCAAGCGATTTTCTCTTTTGTGTTTCGACCCTTGCGATGGCCGATCACAAAGACCCTGGTATCGTCAAGCCTTGCCAATCCACAGACCATGGCATGGTCATCGCCAAAAACACGATCCCCATGCAGCTCGATAAAGTCGTCAAAAACAAGATCAAGATAGTCGGACGTGTTGGGGCGAAACTGGTGGCGCGCCAACTGTACTTTGTCCCAGGGGTTCAAGTCGTCAAATATGGCCTGCGTGAGCTGTTCCAATTTGTTCTTGAGAGGCCGCATCTGGCCGTTCAAGTCCATGCCGGTCGAACGGGACAATTCCTCCAACTCTTGGATCTTCGCCTCCATCTCAAAGATGGGCTTTTCGAATTCCAGCGGCAGTGGTTTTCTCGTTTCGGCCATTTGATTTCTCAACAGTTTTGGATCGTCCAGGCGCACCGAACCTCTTTGGGTGCACACGACAACAATCTAAGCCCGCGAATTGTATGACGCTCCCACCCAAATACAACCTGGGCGTTGACGGTCTCTCACCCCATTGATACCATCGTCCGGACACGGTGAACAGCCCTAAAATCCTACTGACTTGAGACTTAGACATGGTCAGCGGGCAAGAACGAAGGTCCTCATTCATGTTGTGGCAATACGAGATATCCGCACGCCAGGGGCAAGTTGACCCCTATGCGCACGAAATCGAGAAAGAACTGGCCTGGCTGGAGCTGAAATCTGCGGCTCCCGTCAAGCTGACCCGTATGTATCTCTTGGGTGGGAAACTCACCAAGAAATCAGCGGAACTCATTGGCAACGCTCTTTTCGTCGACCCGGTCATTCAAGAAATGACCGTCGTCAAGTACGAAGACGCACCTGCGGACGACGTCCACGGGGTCACCGTTTGTCGAAGAGCGGGTGTGACTGCTCCCGAGGAGGAGAGCATCAAACGGGCTGCGGCCCAGCTCGGAATTGAACTTACGGAAGTCCGCACGGGCTATCGTTTTCGCTTTTCAGAGCAAACAACGGCTGAGCAGATTTCGACCATTGCAAGGGAACTCTTAGCCAACGCCGTGGTCGACGACATCCAAGTGGGTCGTGCCCGTCTGCCGATTCACAAAGAAGCAGCGCCCACGACCAACGACCGTACTGTGGTACCGCTTCCTGCAGACAATGATGCCCTCTTGGCAATCAGTCAGGATCTGGGACTCGCTCTCAATTTGATTGAGATGCAGACCATTCGATCTCATTTTTTTGAACTGGAACGCGATCCAACCGACATTGAGTTGGAGACCTTGGCGCAGACTTGGTCGGAACACTGCAAGCACAAGACATTTGGGGCAGTCATCGACATGGATGGCCGCAAGATCGACAATCTGATCAAAAACACGATTTTCAAAGCAACAGAAGACCTGGACCGCGATTTTTGTGTCTCAGTTTTCAAGGACAACGCTGGCATCGTCCGATTCGATGACAACTTTAACCTTTGCTTCAAAGTCGAAACCCACAATCACCCTTCTGCCATTGAGCCCTATGGTGGTGCCGGGACTGGCCTTGGCGGGGTTCTTCGAGACATCTTGGGTACGGGATTGGGCGGTAAGCCAGTCGCCAATGTCGACGTATTCTGTGTCGGCGACTTGGACGCCAAGGCTGAAGACTTGCCAGCAGGCGTGATTCACCCTCTCAGGGTCCTCAAGGGCGTTGTCGCCGGTGTCCGCGACTATGGCAATCGGATGGGCATCCCCACAGTCGCCGGTGGTGTCTGCTTCGATCCTCGATACACCGGCAATCCCTTGGTCTACGCCGGTAGCATTGGTTTGATTCCCATCGATCGCTGCGCAAAAGAAGCACGGCCAGGAGACAAGATCGTTGTCTTCGGCGGCCGCACCGGGCGGGATGGCATTCACGGCGCCACTTTCTCAAGCATGGAGTTGCACGAGGACTCAGAAACCGTCGACGGTGGAGCGGTCCAGATCGGCGATGCCATTACCGAAAAGCGCGCCATGGATGTATTGCTTCAAGCCAGGGATCTTGGCCTTTACTCCGATGTCACAGACTGCGGCGCCGGAGGATTTTCGTCGGCCGTCGGCGAAATGGCAGAGAAGATCGGTGCCCGTGTTGAACTGGCGAACGCACCGCTCAAATATCCTGGGCTTTCGTATCATGAGATTTGGATTTCCGAAGCACAAGAACGCATGGTTGTCGCTTGCCCACCAGAAAAACTCGACGCCATGTTGGCCCTTTGCGCCAGCGAGGATGTTGAAGCATTCGTCTTGGGGGAATTCACTGATTCGCGAAAACTAGAGATTTTCTACGATGGAGTTTCAGTTGCTGACCTGGATCTAGAGTTTCTCCACGATGGACTTCCGCGTCCGACAATGAAAGCAACGTGGCAAGCGCCTAGACGACAGAATCTGCGTGGGTTTCGAGGCCCGGGCTGCCACGAGACACTGCGGACGCTGCTTGCAGACCCAAACACCGCCAGTAAAGAGTGGATCATCCGTCAATACGACCATGAAGTCCAAAGTACGAGCTGCGTAAAACCGCTGGTCGGCGTGGACAGCGACGGGCCCTCCGACGGGGCGGTTCACGCACCGGTCCTGGGCTCAAACAAAGGATTCGCCATCGGCATGGGAGTCAATCCCTTTTATGGTGACGTCGACCCTTACCACATGGCTGGTGCTGTCATTGACGAAGCTCTGAGGAACGCCGTCGCGGTGGGGGGCGACCCGGATCAAACGTCGATTCTGGACAACTTCTCTTGGGGCAACACCAACAAACCTGATCGACTGGGGGCGCTCGTTCGCGCCTCAGAAGGTTGCTACGATGCGGCTATGTCATTGGGCCTGCCATTCATTTCAGGGAAAGACAGCCTGAACAATGAATACGCAACCAAAGATGGCACCATCGTCATCCCCCACACCCTACTGATCAGTGCCCTCGCCATTGTTGAAGACGTCCGCAAGAGCGTGACGATGGACCTCAAACAAACCGGAAGCAATCTGTACTTGGTAGGCATGACAGCATCCGAAATGGGAGCCTCGTCCTACTTGCGCTCCTTGGGTCTCCGAGGCAACGACGTGCCAAAACTTCATCCTCGCGCCCTTGAGATTCACCGGCTGGTCCATCAAGCGATTCAGGATGAAATGGTGCTGTCCTGCCACGACTGTTCGGAAGGTGGTTTGGGAGTGGCCGCCGCAGAAATTGCCTTTGCTGGTCATCAGGGATTAGAAATCGACCTCGCTCGTGTTGTTACTCGCGATTCGCGCATGCGCGACGACGAGATTCTCTATTCCGAATCACTGACTCGCTTCCTTGTTGAAGTCGACCCCAGCAATGCCGCTCGCTTCGAAGCCCTCCTGGAAAATGTACCTTGCGCGGCGATTGGTCACACCATTCCCTTGGATCATTTTCAAGTT
>JAJRYU010000551.1 GCA_024275615.1 Planctomycetota bacterium | reverse complement strand
TTGCGTGTTGCACCTGCTGTGATTTTTACGTTGACGTAAGGCATGGGATCCTGTTGATTTCATCTAAGCGGACAAGTGTTATTCATCTTCTCCAAAACCATCGCGATACACGGCGGCAATCGGAATGGAGGTGGATAACGAATTGAGGTCGCCGAATATATAGGCGAACCAACACGAGTGACCATTGGAAAAACGAGCATTATACACGAAGGAAGCAAGTTTGAAAAACCGAGCAATTCGCGGGTAGCACCGAGCACACGCGAGGGATGTCCCATCTGAATTCGATGCGACCGCGTGCATGGTTTCGTTATTTGGCGTTACGCGATTTTAAGGGGATTGTAAATTCACGTGGCACTACAGACTGCCATGCTGGAAATGACACCATCACCTTCACATTGCCGTTAGAAACATTTTCCGGGATCCTCACGGGACCATAAAAAGTGTTTCCTCAGCAACGCAGATCTAAGTTCGCCAATATGACTACGGGTTTGTCGTCAGGGTCCAAGGATTCAAATTCAAATTCAGCGATTGGGTGAAGGTCTTTTGGGATCTCTTCGGTTGACAGTGTGGCGTATACAGATTGGCGGAAATTTTTTGGCGATTCACCTTGGGTTGCGATATGCACATCAAAAATATTGTCTTTGCCTCTCACAAGGCATTGCCGGTCTCCCCACTTCACTTCAAATGTAAGAGGACCGTCAATGTGTGTTATCTGGGCTTTTTGCGGATCAGGACACAAGACAATTGGTATCTGCACTCTACCGACTGTATTGCGATAAAGTGATGAATTCATCCAGCCATTTTTGTTTCGGAGCAACTGTCAATTGTTGTGTTCTGAGGAATTTTCTAAGCGGCGGCTTCCTGCATGATTCCGTCTTTGAAGGACCGTCCTTCGATGACGAGAGTGATCTTCTCGTAGCTTCGTAAACGCTTCCATTTCTTCGAGGCCGATTGGGCTAGCTTGAACATCATGGCCAGGCTCGCGCGTCGTGTGCCGTTGCCCTTCGTCTTGCGATGACGCAGGCGAATCGTCGCGAATGTTGACTCGATCGGATTGGTGGTTCGCAAGTGGCCCCAATGTTCGGCTGGGAAGTCGTAGAAGGCCAACAGTTCATTCTGGTCTTTCCTTAGACACTCACATGCCTTCGGATACTTGGCGTCGTATTTTTGGAGGAAGTTTTGGAGAGCAGTCTCAGCGTCGGCTTTTGTTTTTGCCTGCCAGATTTCGTGAATATCCCCCTTGGCCTTCGGCTGGACACTTTTGGGCAGCTTGTTCAGTACGTTGGCCGTCTTATGGACCCAACAGCGTTGCTCTCGCGTCTCTGGAAAGACTTTTCGCAAGGCGGCCCAGAAACCCAATGCGCCGTCTCCTACCGCGATCTTCGGAGCAATCGCAAGCCCGTGCTGCTTCAAGTCCAAGAGGAGTTCACTCCAACTCTGTTCGCTCTCGCGATAGCCATCGAGTACCGCGATCAGTTCCTTCGTACCATCTGCCGTGGCGCCCATGAGCACCAAAATGCACTGTTTCTTGTTAGCGTCGTCTTCCAGGCGGACTTTGACGTGGATGCCGTCTGCCCAGACATAAACATACTCTTTCTCGGCAAGATCACGCCTGCACCACTGGTCGTACTCCTCGGCCCATTGCTCCTTGAGTCGGACCACGACGTTAGCGCTGAGGCCCTTGGCTTTCTCGCCAACGAGAGCTTGTAGGGCTTCTCCAAAATCATTCGTAGAAATTCCTTTCAGGTAGAGCCAAGGAATCAGTTCTTCGATCGATTCGGTTCTACGAAGGTAGGCTGGCAACACGCTCGGAGAGAAGGTAACTCGCTGGCTGAAATCAGGCGAATTGTCGCGAACGCGTCCTTGTTGAACTTGGATCGCTCCTGCGCCAGTAAGAATATCCCTCGCTGGCAGGCTACCATTCTTGACCACCATGCGTCGTCCTTCCGAATCCCGGCGGTCCTGATACGTTTCGATGAAGGACTCGACTTCGGCATCGATGGCGGCTTGCAGCATCCTACGAGCTCCTTCATGGATGATTTCATCAAGAGGACTGCGACCATCGAAGGCTTGCCGAATGGCGAGTACTTCAGGATCGAGCGAATCGGTGGCTGGATTGTTAAGCTTGTTTGTCGTAGTCTTGCTCATGGCGTGTCCTTGTGCCAGCGTTGGGCCGTTGAAGTGGTGATTTACCTCAACAGGATACGCCGCTTTTTATCTTTCCTTCAAGAACACAACT
>JAJRYU010000550.1 GCA_024275615.1 Planctomycetota bacterium | reverse complement strand
GGCAATCTTGAACGGGTTTTCTTGGTGCATGGCGATGGCTTCGGTGTCTTTCGGATTACTCATGGGTCATTCCTCTTCGTATTACGTACATCGAGTGTCCTTTTTTCGTGCTTGGAGCGCACTCTGTCAACCGGCGAGATTTACGCCCAGCAAAGATTGCGCCTTGAAGCCAAAGAAATGTCCCTATTATGGAGGCATGAAGTTGAAATCACCTCAAACAATGAACGGTGGCTCTGTGGGCGTAGAAAGCCCCCAAAGCGGTCGTACACTTAATATTTTGCTCCTTTTGATCGCTGTGGGCCTGGCTGGATTTCTCCTTTCCGAACGAATCTGGCCCAGCCGCATCGGAGAATTGAGGGCGATTACCCCCCGTGGCGATTTGGCCGACTGGGAAAAATCCACCATCGAGTCTTTTGATCAAGCGGCCCCCAGTGTTGTGGGCGTGACAACTTCCCGGCTTGTTGAACGGCGTATCAACTTTGTCAGCACACGCCGTGAGTCTGTGCCCCAGGGTGCCGGAACAGGTTTCGTTTGGGATCAACAAGGTCACATCATCACCAATTTCCACGTCTTGGAGAACGGCCACAGCTTTGTGGTCAAGTTCCACGGCATGGCAAAATCGGTCCAAGCTGCAGTTATCGGTTTCGCTCCGGAATATGACTTGGCCGTCCTCAAGGTGGACGTTCCCGCAAAGTTCCTGGTCCCAATTCCAGTTGGCAGTAGCGACGATCTCAGGGTTGGACAAAGCGTTATTGCCATCGGCAGCCCATTCGGCTTGGACCACACCTTGACGACAGGGGTAGTCTCAGCTTTGGGCCGCCAACTCCGTTCGACTCAAGATCGCGTAATTGAAGATGTCATTCAAACGGATGCCGCGATTAATCCGGGCAATTCGGGAGGTCCGCTACTTGATAGCGCGGGCCGCCTCATTGGCGTGAATTCAGCCATTGCTTCGCAAACAAAATCGAGCGCCGGAATCGGCTTCGCCATCCCAGTCGACACCGTCAACTGGGTTGTGGCCGAGCTCATCGCAAATGGCAAGATCACCCGGCCGACCTTGGGAATCCGTGGTATTGGCACGGGTCACCGGATCGTGGCGGCCTGGCAGCTGAAACCCGGCATTTTGGTTACAGAAGCTCTTGCTGGCGGTCCCGCTGCCAAAAGCGGCATCCGCGACGGCGGTGACAACGAGTTAGCAGGTGACATCATCACCCGCGTCGACGGCAAGCGCACACAGTCAGTCGCTGAGCTTCGGGCGGTCTTGGAAATGAAACATGCTGGGGATGATGTTGATGTTGAGTTCATCCGTGACGGCAAGGGTTTTACCACGAAGGTGACTTTGGCCCCCCCGGCCGAGACCGGGCGCTAGTTGTTCACGACTTGGCAGACAACTCCACAGCACAGCGCCTGATTCGTGGTCGCTCAGGTCAGGACGGCTTCTGCTGAGCCCAACAGAAAAAGCCCGGAGACAAAGTCTTCGGGCTAATCTTGATTGTCGGGGGAAGGCGGACCTAGTTTTTGGTCTTGGCCTTCGGGGCTTTCACCAAACCGGCTTTGCGAAGGACGCTATAAGCGCCATCCCGGTTGATGGTCTTCAAGGCGCGGGTAGTCAAGCGAACCGTAACCCAACGATCGAGCTCCGGGACATAGATGCGCTTTTTCTGCAGGTTGGGCTTAAACGTACGGAAACTGATTCCCGTTGTTTTCTTACCAACACCGCCTTCACGCTTTGCTTTACCGCGACGACTAATACGCTTGCCCGTTTTGGGGCCCGCTCCAGTGATTTGACACTTGGCCATAACTTTGCCTCTTTGGTCGGAAATTCCGATGGGCGCGGATCATAGCAAGGACAATCTGTCCTTCAAGGATCGAGAGGAAAAGCTATAACATCCTTGGAGAATGTGATTTAGGACTCACAATCACCAGACATTTGGAGTGTCGCTGCAAGACGATAGCCTCAACCGACCGATGTTGAATCCACAGAACAACTTAGATTCATCAGCAATTCGCCGGATAGCCGCCAATCCTGGTGCTCGAATGCACTTTGTCGGGATCGCCGGAGCTGGCATGAGTGCTTTGGCAGACTACCGGCTGCAAGCGGGGGGCCAGGTGTCCGGAAGTGATCGTTTCTTTGATCAGGGCGAATTCGGAGAGGAAAAACGGCGTCTTATCCAAGCTGGTGCCAAGATCCTGCCCCAAGACGGGCAGGGGCTTGAGAATGTCGACTTGGTGGTCACCAGCACTGCGGTCGAGGCTCAGATTCCTGATCTTGTCCGGGCAAAAGAGCTGAACTTACCCCTGGCCCATCGTGCAGAACTCCTGGCGGCCCACGTCATCAGCCGCCCTACCGTGGCGATCGCTGGGACCAGTGGCAAGTCCACCGTCGTGGCCATGACCTTCGCCGCACTTCGTGCCGCCGGACTCGATCCCGGGACCATCACCGGAGGCGAACTCAACCAGCTCAAG
>JAJRYU010000549.1 GCA_024275615.1 Planctomycetota bacterium | reverse complement strand
GCATATACAATGGGAGCAACCCACTGGATATCTTCGGCCGTCCAGTGGGTTTCGGCGGCGACCTTCACACTTGAGTCACCCCACAGGTTCGTCCGGCTAAATCGCTAACACCGAGGGGAAACACCACGAATCTTCATCAGAATCGAGCACCCCCTCAATTTGTGACCTCTCACCAACCAATTCTCGCGCACCAAGAATACAACCCCCTATCCGCTAGGACGAAGAAAACTACGGCAATTGGAAGACACTCTTTCGGCTCTCAGCCCCAACCTTGGAGTCATCGGACCCTTAGGTTTGGGTCTCTTGATTGAGGACTAGCTGAATCCTCATTCGGTCATGTACGGGGCTCCACAACATGGGCTTTCCCAAAGATTCTTGTTGAAAACTCAACCGCTGGATTTTAGTCTTGCCTTCTCGGCACCGCAGCGCGGAGTCCCCCAAAAGTGTAACGACAAAGAGGAAAAGCATGAGGAAGTCTGCCCTGATCCTGGCACTTAACTGTATGTATGTATGTATGTATTCTGCCTGAGCCCGTAGTTGCTCAAACCCGCTCGCACGCTACGTACACGCGATCGGTGATCCCCAGGCCCAGGAGCAATCCACCATTGCACTATTGGAATGGTGTCGACGACATCGGTTATGACATCGTTGTCCTGACGCCAACAAGCCCCAACCCCAATGGTTTCGGTGTTATTTCGATCTTCAGCGGTGGTTGGGGCTCGAAAAAGGCGGTGGATCTCGTCAACGAGGATGCACTTAACCCGTATCAGGTCTACCTTCGCCGTGGTTATACCGTTTTCATTGTTCCCCACCCTCCGGCCTACTCTTTGGGGCAATTGGGTCTCAAGCATTCTGATCCAGCAAACCATCCTGTTGCTGCTCTGAATCCCGCGGCAGAACCAGGTTATTCATTCCCAGAGATTCGGGAATTCATCGAGCGCTCCGTTATCGCAGTTAAGACATCCCCGGACGCACAACGGTCAGTGACGAATCCTTTGCATGGAAATTTTGGCTGGGACTCCCCCGAGTCCTGGGCCATCGTTGGGGCGAGTTCCGGAGGTCACTTGGCTTCATACGTAGCCCTCACAAAAGCTGCCGACAGAAAGACATCAGAAGTCATTCATTTTCAAACAGGACTTACCATCGTTGATCCCGCCAATGGAAACCCGCTCCTTGTTGATACGGGTGTTGGGGCGGTTGCTTTGAGAGCACCAGGCGTGGACGCTCTCAATTGGCGTTTCTTGGGAGATACAAGCCTCATTTGGCGCCAGCCACTTGGGCTCCATCATGCGGACGTGTCGGATTTTCAAGATCCCACCCAGCCACCTGGAATTAATCTTCCTGCCCCCACAACCTTGAGTCTTCCAACTCACCTATCCCCGAGTAAGCAGTTTCAATTGCCAACGTCTACGGCGCCCCATGATGACGCTTTGCTCGCTTCAGGTCCACACACCTTTCATTGGCCGGAGACTTATCTGAAACCTGAGACGATGCCTCTTCCTGGTCCAGTGTTTACTACCGTTCAGGAAGGGTTCTGGGCCGACCCAATCGATCTCGCTTTCATGCCATCGACCACAGACCCGATAGTCAATGGGGCTTCATTGCTTAGTTATTATCCAGAACCCCCGGCAGATTGGGTCAACTATTTGTCCGGACACTGCATCGTTGATCTTCTTGATCCAACTGCTCCTGCCGATACTTACCCGCCTGTTCAATGGATCCAAGGGGATCGAGATCACCAGGTTCCTTTTTTCCAATTGACACGATTCAAGCAAGTTGTGAATGCGATGGCAAACCCCATTACTCTTGAGGAGGTCATTACCACCGGCCCAGGCCAAGAGCATGGCTTCCGTGACATGGACCGTGATTCGGCGGAAATGCAATCTCAATTCATTGACCGATATGTTCGCCAAATCATTGATTCCGATGATGACGGGCTTGTCGATGGAAGCGATCGTTTGCCTAACAAACGGGACATTGATGGCGACGGCCAGCCCGATGGCAACGAATTCGAAGATAACGGCAATATTCTGACCAACGAGGCCGACTCCAGCAAGACTTTCCGTATCACAGACGTAACCTCTACTTCGCCAGGGGTCTTGGGGGCGGGCTCGAAGAAATGGGAATTGAAACTGACCTTCACTGGGTTTTCAGGCAATAAAGATGACTATGTGGTGCAGGCCTGCAATTGGATCTTTGATGATGGTCTAGGCACAACTTTTAGCCCGGATCAACGTTATCCTCTGTGGAAAGATTTTCCCAATGCCGGTCCGATAACGGTGTCGAACGCCGCAAACAATGAATATGCCGTTGTCGTCAACCGAGGTGTCAATGCTCCGGCGCCCGAGAAGTTCTATCGCATCGCTCTTAAGGGGCCCGTGTCCGATCCCTATTCGCGAGTTGCGACCGCCCCAGTTGGAATTGAAAGACGTATCATTCGCAGGCGCGTCGGGAGCACAGCCACTGCCAACTTGATTTGCAGTGGTTTTGTCAACGAAGATGTTTGGCGGGGGCGGGTCTCGTCCCCAGTGGTCGATCCTGCAGATCCCAACCGTGTGATCTTGACGTTGAATTCGAGCCTTTCCACGCCAATTTCTGCGCCTCAAGCCTCGCCGCCGCCTCCATTCATGGCAACAGAACTGAATCGGCGCTACACCCACTATGCCATCATCCAAAAGGACGCGGATATCGAGAATGCTCCCATTGGCACCATCGCTTTCAGTGACCGGGGCCGGGAGGGACATTGGTGGTATGTACACGAGTCGTCGACGAATACGGTCACTCTCGTACAAAACGGTTCACCCACCGGAGACATCCTGTCTATTCCTGACGGCTCCCACCTCTCCATCCGCAGGTTGCGTTCCTTGGGCGACATCTTTGAGGGTTTAGAGGACACAGCGACTCCCAACCACTGGCATAAGCATGCCACCGTTAACGGAGCGTCCAATGGCAGCCCTATGAAGGATGGGGACCGTATCCGGATCATTTCGAGGACAACTGTGGATGTTGATTGGGCTATTCCCAATTCATTTATGCAAGCTGTGCCAACAGCGGATGTTGAGCTCAAGTTCAACGCCCCGAGCGGTCAGAGTTGGGGAACATGGGATGAGGATTTGGTCGGCACTGGGACGACCGTTGTCCTGGCAGACATTCGTCTCCGCCCTGACGAAGCCCTAGAGTACTTGGCAGTTGCCAACTCCACAGCAAGTGGAGAAGGAACGGCAATCTGGACAAGTGGGCATGTTTCCACCAGCGATATCATGGCATATGTTGATTCGAATCCCCGAGTTTGGGACCCCCTATTATTGATGTTCGTCGACTGGTTTCCCTCCCAAACCTCGGGAATGGTCTACTATAGTCTTTCAACCATTGGTTGGCCGTTTCCCCATGACACCAAGTTGGTGACTGGGGCCGATCAATCGAGTTGGTTTTTTGAAAGCGGATTGGTTGTGGAGAATCCACACCTTTTGGGATCAATTCTTCCCACAGGGAATCTGTCGAGTGAGGTACCACCATCGGATGTTGGTTCTGTTTTCCTCGCATTCAGCGACCCTTATGATGACACGTGGGGAATGCGCGTAGGAGGAGCGTTTATCCAGGATCGACCGAATGATATGTGGTTCGTGTGGGGGGGCTACACGGGGCAATACCAATATCAATTTGAGCCCCGGCCATTTGTTCGTTTTCTTGCTCCTGTCAACGTAACCGGATTTGCGACTTCTACAACGGAAGAAGTAAGAGATCCCCTGCGCTCAGCCCGAGGCATGTATGCCGTTGCAAATCGTTCAAGTTGGGTTGCGTCTGCACCTCCTACCGCTACGATTCGTGAATGGCGACTTGCCAAACCCTATAGGAGGCCCTGATGAACTGTAGGATCAAAAATTTGGTCAGCTCCATGCGCAGCCTCTGGGTGCGGCATGATAGAGTGTGCCTTCCCATGTCCGTTTTCACTCCAGTCTTGGTGCTTGTTCTAAGCTCTTGTTCTCAATCTATGGGCCAAGTGCCAGAGCTTCTCTATCTTCGGTTTAACGGTGGTGCGGGCACCACGGTCAATGACAAGGCGATCCCGGGTGTGCCCGGTACCAACGTGTTTTTACACAATGGCATTGGTTGGCAGAATTCCAATCCGGCGGTTGGTGCCTCAAGTCTTGTGACCAACAATGTCCCAGGAACGGCCGGCGATGACATCGCCTACACCAACGCACCCAT
>JAJRYU010000548.1 GCA_024275615.1 Planctomycetota bacterium | reverse complement strand
GCTCATGAAATCGAATTTGACTTGCAGGGTAGGAAATTGTCGATTCCAATTGAATTGCACTCTCGCAAATAGGACTTTGGCAATCGCAGTTGACCAACGAAGCGAGCTCCGCTACGATTCTGGGCGAAAGCGTGGTTCGGCACGTGGATGGCTAATCAAATGAAATCTCGGCTTGCCCACTTAAGGAGCAATCAATTGCGAAACAAGTTTGCCGTTGGCGATGCACTTGGAAGCAGCTTTTCGGTGCTTTTTGGAAACTTCCTTCCTTTCATGGCGTTGGGGCTGTTGTTTACTCTGCCCAATCTCTTCTTCATGATGAGCCCTCCGGCGATGGATTCTCAGTCAGCGATGAGGGCCTTGTTGGGACTTGGGATTTCGACTGGTTGCTCCCTTCTTCTGAGCGGGGCGCTTGTCTATGGCGTCATCAGCTCTCTGCGAGGCAAACCAGCATCGGTGAGTCAATGTATCTCTGTCGGCGTGTCAAAGTTGCTCCCTGTCTTGGGATGCGCCGTGGTGACGGGTATCGGAATTGGTCTAGGACTAATCCTCCTGATCATTCCCGGAATCATCTTGATGCTGATGTGGTACGTGGCGATTCCCTGCGCTGTGATCGAAGGGACTGGAGTTGGGGAGTCCATGTCCAGAAGTCAGTTTCTGACGTCTGGAAAGCGCGCTTCTATTTTTGGGCTCGTTATTCTCCTTGGGCTCATCTCATTTCTTATCGCTATGCCGGTAACCGTCATGCTTGGATCTCCTTACGACATCAGTTTTGGGGAATCCGGTGCCGTCGTGGTTGGGACCAATATGAGCGCCATCCTTGCTAACTATTTCCTCGGTGCTTTCGGTGCGGTTCTTGGTGCTTGTGCTTCTGCTGTGACCTACACCTGCTTGCGCAACGAAAAAGAAGGTGTTGATATCGACGAGATCGCTTCGGTCTTTTCTTGATTGCGGTTCTTGGGGGTCCCTCCGACTCACTGACCGTGATGTTTCCCCATCCGAAACCCATGTCGAGGAGCTTTAGGTGACTGTTTCTGAATTCCTAGCAGGACTGCCAGAAGATCGCCGAAAAGCGATCAAGGCAATCCGCAAGACCATCAAGGACAACTTGGATCCCGTCATCAAGGAAGGCGTTCAGTCAGGGATGCTCTCCTACTTTGTTCCGCACAAGGTCTATCCTGATGGCTACCATTGTAACCCCAAGACTCCGGTGCCCTTCATCGCTGTTGCTTCGCAAAAAGGACATATAGGCATTTATTTGTTCTGTACCTACTGCGTGCCCAAAGATAGCGAAAAGTTTCAAAAGGAATGGCTAGCCACGGGCAAGAAGCTCAACATGGGGAAGTCTTGCGTCCGTATTAAGAAACTCGATGACATCCCTCTTGCTGTTCTCGGGAAGACGATCAAACGGATGACCTACAAGAAGTTCATCAAGAGCTATGAAGCTGCCATCCCCGAGTCAAAACGAAAACACACCAAGAAGACTACTTCGAGCAAGAAAACTGCAACGAAGAAAAAGTCCACTGGGAAGAAGTAGGGCTACGCAAGAAATGGCGCCGAAGCATCACGATGATGCTCGGCGCCGCTACTTCAATCGAATCTCGACAAGCCTCTTGGCTTTGCCGTCCGAATCACCGAACACGTACTAAAATTGCATTGGCGACTTTGGTACTCATTGCCGTCTCAGCGACGACTGCTTGCAACGTGAAGCTCAATGGAAAAGACAAACCTCCGGAAACGCTATAAGCCCAAGGTGCGAATGAGGCCGGTAGAATTTCTCCACCGGGCATCGGAGATGTGCTTGTCAGAGTAAATAACTCTGGAAAAGCGAGAACCAATGGCCTTGGGACGAGGCAGATGTTTCCCATGTTGAAAAGTGGGTAAGATTCGGTGTCTTGAGGGACATCGACTCTTCCGAAAATCGCGAAATTGGCAGGGTTCGCGTTTGTGCTTGGTTGACTCAAGGAGATACTAAAAGTCTCGCCCCCGTCTAAGTCGATCCGTCGCGTTGAGCCACCGGTAGTGCCGTTGACCAGAAGCAAGTCCTCGATGTTGCCGAGAGCGGCACCGATTTTACTTTGGGCGGCGTTTCCTAACCACGGACCACCGGAGACAACCACCAGGGCACCAGCGTTTTGTGGGGCATTCGGACTGATGCGTAGAACCACATCACGGTCGCCGTCAAGATTTGTGTCGCCGACGAGTTGGGCTTGTTCAATATCGTTGGCGAGGAGAGTTGTATCCCAGACTGCCGCGCCGGATGAACCTGAGAAAACAAGCACACGGTTGGTCGTGGCTTCTCTGGCGACAATATCTGCAAATGAGTCAGAATTGATGTCCCCAACGCTAAGGTTGTCTCCGAAACCAGAGTTGGGTTCACCATTGAGTGTGCGAACGAGCAGACCAGTCTGGCCAGAAACAACATGAATTGCGCCATCTCCTCCGTTGTGGCTTGTCTTACCCAAGATGAGGTCGTTTGTGCCATCGCTGTCGAGATCGACTCCGCCCGAGAGTTCGAATCCACCTTGAAGCAAAGTGGAAATTCCAGAAAGGCTGTTCCCACCCATACTATAGGAAAGAAGGATGGTTCCGTTGAGGCCGGAGAAGACGTGCGCGCTGCCACCCGCCGCGAGAGAACTCGCAGCAAAATCTGGAGTCCCGTCTCCGTTTACATCGCCCATGGAGATGACGCCGGCTCCCAGATGTTCGTTGTTACCTGAACCGTCGACGGAGAAAAGAAGGGCACCGTTCTGGCCTGAGTGAATGCGTAGGGAGCCGTTCATTGTCAAGTTGCCCGTTGACGCAGTAGGAGCTGAGATCGCGATGTCGTTGAAACCATCGTTGTTCAGATCACCGATCAAGGCCGTTCGGAACCCGAAACCACAAAATGCTTGAAACTGAGGTATGAGCAAGAGCTGGTTGCCATTTGCCCCTGAATGGACAGATACCGTTGCCCAGGCATAATTGAGTGAAGCAGCGCCCTCGGAGACTATCAAGTCGTCTGTACCATCTCCGTCCGTGTCTCCTGCATTCGCGAGAAAACCATCAAAAAGAACATGGGGTGCATTCCACGTGGTGAGAGGAGTACCGTCGATCCCGGAGAAGATTCCTATCGTTCCCAAGATCGAAACCGAGACTGCGACGTCGCTGGCGCCGTCTCCATTGATGTCGCCTATCGCAGCGATTTGAGAACTTTGAGCGCCCAGTGGATTGAGAACTTGAAGTACAGTTTGAGCGCTTGTAGAGCGTACTACTAGGAGAGAGATAATGGCCAAGAGTATTCTTGATTTGTTCTTCATTCTTGAATTTCCTCTTTGTTCTGACTGAGCCTTTCTAAGG
>JAJRYU010000547.1 GCA_024275615.1 Planctomycetota bacterium | reverse complement strand
GACAATGATCTTGAGATCGCTCGATCAACGCCCCTTTAGCGGACACCCACCAAATCGTCGTAACCAACCTCCTCAAAACCACTGGAGATACGACGATGCCTACTCAGAACCAGATCCGTGAATCCATTACTGACCAAATCACCGAGTCCCTCAACTCAAGCGACCTACTTCCATGGCGTCGTCCATGGGCCTTGGACAAAAACGCTGGGCATCCTGCCAACGTTGTGAGTAAGAACGGCTACAGGGGAATCAACCCTCTGTTGTTGGCAATCTCTTCGATGAAGCATGGGTTTCAATCCCGCCATTGGGGAACGTTTCGACAGTGGAAGGAACTCGGTGGCAGCGTCAAGCGTCGTCCTGACGATGTTGAACGAGGAAAATGGGGAACAAAGATTGTTTTCTGCCGACCGGTCACGAAGAGGGAAACGGACTCCAACGGTGAAGAGCGGGAAGATAGTTATTTTTTGCTCAAAACATACACCGTTTTCTGCGTTGATCAGGTTGATGGAAATCACCTCGACCACCTACGTGTCGGCCACGTTGATTCCCAACTGAATGCCGAGGAAGTCCAAGAGCGTTTCGACAAAGCGGATGCGGCCATCGAGGCAACTGGTGCAGATATTCGGCATGGTGGCAACGTTGCCGCCTATGACTCCAGTGGCGATTACATCCTTCTTCCGCACCGCCACCAGTTCAGCCATTCCGCGTATTACGAGACCGCATTTCACGAGATTTCACATTGGACAGAGCACCCGAGCCGCTTGAACTGTGATCGATCTACGTCAGAGAACAGCTACGCTTTTCTCGAATTGCGTGCCGAACTAGGCGGCTGTTTCATTGCCGCCGAATTGGGTGTGCCAACTGTTGAGCGATTGGACAATCACGCTAGTTATCTCAAAGGCTGGATGAAGGACATGGAAGACGATCCGAAGTTCATTTTTCGGGCGGCAACGCAAGCAGCCAAAGCCGCAGATTTTGTCCTCAGCTTCTCCAGCGAACCAGTTGAAGAACGAGAACCCGCCATCATTATCTAACTGGCGGCGGCACGGATGCCGCATTTCTGTTTAGCGGACACCACCCAATTCAGCGAACAGTCCTGTCAGGACAGCCGAGCAGGACGCAGGAAGTGATCAAACACGCCCTCAGTTTCGACACCCAAACAACCAGCAAGGAACACTGACTTGAACCGTGCGGCAAGCAGTGTGACCACTGGATTTGCGAAGGCTAGGGCTGGTTTTGATCACTGACGGCGTTCTTCCTCGGTCTTTTTCCCAGGATTACAAATTTTGTAACGGAGCATTTTATGTCCGCAGAATTCGACAATTACTGGCAAGCGGTCAATGACTTGGCGGAAAACATCGTCACGGAACTGAACGATACCGAAGCGGATCAGGACGAGCTACTGACTCGGTTGGTGAATGACAACACCGACCAGCACGACTACGTGGTCAGTGACGATCTCCAGATCCACACACTGCAATGCTCTCAGAATCCCTGTGCTGCATTG
>JAJRYU010000546.1 GCA_024275615.1 Planctomycetota bacterium | reverse complement strand
TCCATCGATCAAGACTGATGTTGATGGCCGTTTTGAAGCTGTAGGTTTGTTGCCTGGCCTCTACTTCCTGCGCGCGTCGAAGGCAGGTTATGCCGCCGGAAACTTCAGTTTTAGAGACGGAAAACGCGGCAAATCTCGGACATCCATGGTTAACGCAAAAGTGGGGACGAGGGATGTTCTGCTTGTTCTCGGCCGAGGCCCATCCGTTGGCGGGCGGGTTGTTGACGCCAGGACGGGGGAGCCGTTGAAAGCCTACGATCTCTACATCAGCTCTCTTGCCGATCCACGGGAACTCGAGCCAAGCACGCGCCAACGATTTACTCATTCGGATGGTCGTTTTGACTACGCAATCAAAGTGCTTAGCACTCAAGTTCGAATACTCTACATCCATGCCCGCGCACCAGGCTTTGCTGGTAGTTTTGCGAAACTCGATTTTGCCAAAGATCTCGTAGGCATGACTGGCTATGTGTCAAGACTGGACGGCGTGACTATCACGATGCATCGCGGTGCAAGCCTCATGGGGCGTGTTGTTGATCGTGGCGGCAATCCTGTTGAAGGGGTCGTTGTTTCCGCACAAAGGAAGTTGGCTAAGCTCAAGCACCTCAATGTTTCGATTCTAAGCTCCGTCCTTCCGGGGCGCTATGCCAAGGGTGTTTCTGCTCGAAGTGACAAGAACGGAAAATTCGAAATCAAGGCTCTGAAGGACGGCATGTACCGAGTCACACTTGAGCATCCCGATTTTGCCTATGCTGTGCTTCCAGGTGAGACTGAGATTGCGGCTGACAACGCGGAAATCAAGGATGTCGAAATGAAGAAAGGTGGCCGCATCGAGGGCACCGTTCGGAATGAAGACGGTAGACCAGCCGAGGGAGCATGGGTTCAGTTGGAACCAGAGAAACTGGGGGCTACGAAGACATATCGCCGGCGCACTGGGCTCTCTGGGCGCTACACATTCAAGAATGTTCCCACCGGTGTGTATCGCTTATTGGTGGCGGAACGAGATGGGCTTGATACCCGTTCCGCTCTTTATCAACAGACGAAGAAGCGGCATCCCGAAATCATTGATGTGAACATGCGGGGTGAGATCGTCTTAAAATACGACTTCCGCAACTAGATCCGTCCCGTCGGTGATCCCAGCTCTAGTCCGTGAGTTCGGAGTTGTCTTCCACGGGTCTGGAAAACCCGAAATTGCCGTCAAACCAATGCCCCAAGTCGATGAGCTTGCACTGCTCACAGCAAAACGGAAAGAACTTGTAGGCCTTGAAGGCGGTGGCGGGAGAGCTGTCTTCCAAGGGCATCGTTTTCTTGCAGGTTGGGCATTGAGCGTGCGACATTATTGATCACTGCCCTTCTTCTTGCTGTCAGTTTTGCTCGGAGAGCTTGGCTTGTCCTTTGAAGCGCCGCTCTTGTAACTTTCACTGCGATAGTCTGTCGTGTAGAAGCCAGTCCCTTTGAACAAAAATCCCGCGCCACCACCAAAGAGGCGCTGAAGTTTCATCTTCTTGCACGCTGGACACTTCTTCTTGACCGAATCGTTGATGTTCTGGAACAGTTCAAATGCGTGCCCACAGTCGCCGCATTCATAGTCATAAGTTGGCATTTTGCTTCTCTTGGTCATCATCCACATGGCAGGTAGATGACTACGATTTCTGGTCTTCGTCTTCCTCTTCTGTCGTCGTAACTTCAGATTCTTCGGGTGCGGCCGAAACAACAACGCGCGCGTGTCTCAAGACAAGGTCGCCCATCTTGTAGCCCTTAGCAATTTCGTTGATAACGATGTTGGCATCGGTATCTTCCTTTTCTTCCCGGGAAACCGCTTCATGAAGACTAGGGTCGAAAGGTTGGCTCAATGCTTCAATTGTCTTGATGCCGTTGTCCTGGAGCAGTTTCTCAAGCATCTCGTGAATCATCTTCACGCCAATGAGGACATTCTTGGCGTCTTGGCCTTGTTCAAGCGCCTTCATCGCAGCACCAAAGTTGTCGACGATGGGCAAGAGTTGCTCAAAAACGTCACGCCGAACGAACAAACGTGAGTCTCGTTGTCTCTTCTCGTTTTGCTTGCGGAAATTCATGAACTCGGCAGTGGTGCGTTGCAAGCGATCGCGGAGTTCCGCCATCTCAGTTTCCGGGTCTTTCTGCTTCGAGTCACTGTCGTTCTCAGCAACTTTGTCGTCTGCGAGTTCCTGAGAATCCTGTGTGAATTCTTGACTTACTTCTTCGTCGCCAGCATTGGCTTCTTGTTTCTTTGTTTTCTTGCGCATGATCAGGTCTTTGGTTCTTGGCTAACCCTTCGAAAAGAAGCCGCCTTTTTTCTTGTTGACGTTCTTACCCATGGTCTCGGCAAGCTTGCTGAGCAGGTCACGTTGTTCGGTCGACAACTTCTTGGGCGTATCGACCATCGCTGTGATGTAAAGCGAACCTTTTCCACCACCACGAATCCTTGGCATGCCTTGATTGGGAATGCGAAAAACCTGACCGCTTTGAGTTCCCGCTGGAATCTTCAATTCCACGGCGCCTCCTAAGGTCGTGACTTCCACCCTTGTTCCCAGGGCTACTTCTGGAAATGACAAACTCAATTCGGTGTAGAGATCTTCGTCTCGTCGGACGAAGTCCTTGTGGTCCAAAAGTTCAACATCGACAAATAGGTCGCCACGAGGTCCGCCGCCCAAGGCGGCGTCGCCCTCACCCTGAACACGCAACCGATGTCCGGTATCGATGCCCGCCGGTATATCAACTGAGATTTCTGTCTTCTTCGGTACCAAGCCTTGGCCGCGACAGTCGTTACATGGCGATTCGATGACTTCGCCGGCGCCGCGACATTGTGGGCAAACCGTGCGGATACTGAAGAAACCTTGCGATTGTGCCACTTCGCCTTGCCCACCGCAGGTGGTGCAGGCCTTGGGACTCGTGCCTTTTTCGCAGCATGAACCCGAACATGTATTGCAGAGTTCTCGCCTGTTTATTTCGACGGTCTTCTTGACCCCCGTGGCAGCCTCGGCCAAGGTCAAGTTGAGCTTGAGCCGAAGTGAATTGCCTTGGGCTGGACCACGGCGACCACCTTGCCGTCGACCACCGCCGCCAAACATGTCGCCAAACATGTCGCCAAAGAGGTTGGAGAACAGGTCTTGTGGATCGCTAAAGCCCCCGCCTCCGCCAAATCCGCCGCCACCCATGGGACCGCTTGCTGCGTGGCCGTATTGGTCGTATCGGCCGCGGCGTTCCTTGTCGGAAAGCACCTCATAGGCTTCGGCCGCTTCTTTGAATTTAGTTTCCGCGCTGGCGTCGTCTTGATTGCGGTCCGGGTGAAATTTGAAAGCCAGTTTGCGATAGGCTTTCTTGATTTCCTCCGGTGTAGCCGCCTTCTCGACGCCGAGAACTTCGTAATAGTCGCGTTTGCTCAACGTGTTTCTTCCTTCGGCTCGCTCAGGTTGCGCTGTTGCGCCTCTTGCCCCCGGGGACTCTGCTTGGAAAAGAGCAATCCCCCGGGGTAAGCCCCAGGGGATCGCGTCTCGTAGCTCTAAGAAATGGCGCCCGTGACCGGGTCAGCAGCATCCTTCAGATTTGTGATGGCCGTGTTGGTGGTCAACATCAGACCTGCCACCCCAGCCGCATTTTCCAATGCCGAACGAGTGACTTTTACCGGGTCAATGATCCCTGCTTTGAGCATGTCAACGTGCTTTCCAGCAGCAGCATCAAAGCCCCAGTTCTTCTTCGTCGATTCCAAAGTCTCTTCGACGCACACGCGGCCATCGAAGCCAGCGTTCTCGGCGATTTGAATTGCTGGAATACGAAGCGCCGCTAGGACGACCTTGCCGCCAAGTTTTTCGTCGCCCTTGAGCTTGGAAAGACCAGCTTCCACATCAGCCATGACATTGAGGAGGGCTGTCCCGCCTCCAGCGATGACACCTTCTTCAACCGCCGCGCGGGTGGCATGGAGGGCGTCGTCGACAAGATCTTTCTTCTCGCCCATTTCTTTCTCAGTGGCAGCACCGACCCGAATGGCAGCGACACCACCAGCGATCTTGCCAAGACGCTCCTGAAGCTTCTCACGATCATAGTCGGAAGTCGTCTTCTCGATCTGAGTCCGGATTTGCTCTGTGCGTTCTTTGATCGCATTCTTCTTGCCGCCGCCTTCGACGATGAGCGTGTCGTCCTTCGTCACTTCAATACGTTTAGCGAAACCTAAGTGGCTCATGCCAACGTTCTCAATGTCCTCGCCCATGTCCTCGGAGACGCAGGTTGCTCCAGTGAGTACGGCGATGTCTTGAAGCATAGCCTTGCGGCGATCGCCAAATCCTGGGGCTTTCACAGCGCAGACATTCATCACCCCGCGAAGGCGGTTGATGACCAGGGCAGAAAGT
>JAJRYU010000545.1 GCA_024275615.1 Planctomycetota bacterium | reverse complement strand
GTGGTTTGCTCAGTCTTAAGATCGAGCCCATCAAGCAGCTCCTTGGCTTGCGCCAAGTCCGGCGTCTTGAACTCAAAAAGAGGCTGACCGCTCAAGAGAATGCGTTCAGCATCATCTTCGAGGAGGACTTCTCCATTCTTGAGTACGGCAATTCGGTTGCAGATTTCAGCAACTTCGTGCAATTGGTGACTTGATAGAAGCACCGTCATGCCTTCATCAACGGTGAGCCTCTGCAGCAATTGGCGCATCTCGGCGAGGCCTTCGGGGTCCAATCCGTTCCCAGGTTCGTCGAGGAGAAGATAGCGAGGCCTGCCAAGAAGCGCTTGGGCAATTCCCAACCGCTGGCGCATGCCTTGAGAATAGGCGCGCACAGGAAGATCTAGGACATGCCCCAAGCCGACCATTTCCATGAGGGCGTGGCTTTCACCTGCGACGTCACCAGTCGGAAGCCCTTGCAGCTTGCCCAACATGCACAGATTCTTTGGACCATCCCAATAGTCGAAGAATCCCGGGCGCTCGATTAGGCCACCCATTCTCACGCGAGCCTCAAGGGGATTCTTGGTGGCGTCATAGCCGTCAACAAAAACGCGCCCGGAAGACGGATGGATGAGGCCCAAGGCAATGCGCATGGCCGTTGTCTTGCCAGCACCATTGTGACCGATAAATCCGTAGCAATCGCCAGAATGGATCTCGAGATTCACGTTCTTGAGTGCGGCTCTTTTGCCGTAGGAGTGGTCAACGTTGATCAGTTGTATCGACATACTTCAGGTCTTGCCCCTGTCCCTTATCCGCTACCATCACCACGTGGTCTAAGGACGCGGTGGAGAATTGGGCCCATTTGATAGGCAATCTGCCTTTCACAAACTCTCCATGCCAATAGAGTTAACCGATCTCCGATTGGGCTGCCAGCTCTTATTCTTGATCAAAGGGGCTACGTTTTGGAAAGTTCTATGTTGGTTTCAAAGATCAATTTGTCGGTCGAACACCATGGCTCGGTCAGCTCTATCATTCAAACTTGTGAGAAATGTTGCCAAATTCGGGCGAGGTTTGCCCTTGTAGATCCGTTCTGAATCCAAATAGACCTCAACATCTTCTTTGACGTCAATCATCTGGGGATTGAGCATGATGGTGATTCCCTTGGCCTCATCGTCCGTACCCTCGATTTCAAGGTCAATCCGGTTGCCCTTCCTGGTGGCGATAATCACTTGCCGATCCTGTGCGTTGGGGCAACGCAGCCAATAGAAAGCCTGCTTTTGTAAGCGAGTCACACGATCGGCCGAGATTCTTTTGGGATAGGGTTTCGACGCGAACTCCCAGACAACTTGCTTAGGAAAAGTATCTCGACGCTGTTTGGCTAGAAAACTGATGCCGTTCCGAGGTTCCCCAGGTGCCATTGAATGAGCTAAACCTGGATAAGTCTTGAAGTGGATCTTCTGATAGCCCGTGGGATCGTTCGCCTTCAACTCTTTCAACATGTCTTCAACAAAGAGATATGTACCAGGCATACAATTCCTATCAGCGAGTCCAATGAAGTACCACATGGCAAGATTCCTGACGTTAGGAACCATGCCATGCTGAACGTCCTTGATTTGTTCCTTTCTTGGTAGCTGGCTCTTGGGCATTGCCATCAAGACTCCGGCACAAGGCATCGACCCAGCAAGCAAATCTGGGTGCCGCCCTGCCATGAACCAACTGCCCGTACCCCCCATGGAAAACCCCATGCTATAGACTCGGTTGGGGTCGATTTGATACTTGCACTTGGCAATCTCAATCATGCTCAAGATAAAGCGCTCGCCGTGGACCGTATTCCATGTGTCGTGAACAAGGCGAATTCCTTGGGGATACATGCCCATGGTACGCTTCATGGACCAAGTCCCGGCTGGTTCATCAGCACTTCCAGCGCCTTCGCCGCCACCGTGTAAACCAACGACTAGACCTTTCTTGCTACCACCGCTCCCCTTGATGTAGAACCAAGCGTCGCCATAGGGTGTCTTAAGAATGCCCTTGTTGCCGGCTTTCTTGTCGTAACGAGCGCCCCACTTCTTGGTGGGTTTCCAGAAGATCTTGGTCACATTTGCCAAGGAGCCTTCCGGGAGGGAGCCCCAATCGCGGGCTGCTTTCATGATCCCCTTGAACTCGTTCTCATCCCAAGTCTTGAAATAGTGAGGCGGTCTGGCCTTCCAGAATCGAAGCGCCAAAGTGGCCAACTCTTTTTGAGCTGCCTTGTCCAGAGTACGTGCTTGTTGCTGCCCATGAATTGGTAAGGCTGCACAAGTCGCCACAATAAATGCCAAGATCAAAGAACGCATGAAGAGGCTCCACAGCTCACCTATCGATTTTTGCGTAGACTGACGAACCATGGACGATTCGAATCGACAACAGTTCCTCGATTTTGCCCGAGCTTTCGTCGTCATCGCCATTTTTGTGTGGCTGGCCGACCTACGCTTGGCGCTGGATGGCAACGATAGCACATCCGTGGCGATTCTGGCGGACGATTGGTCAATCTATGGCGACTTAATCTGGGGGCAAACCCGTCCCGCGTCCACAAAGATCTGGGAGATTTTCACAGCGAGCTGGGAAGCTCGGCCTCTG